>NZ_DAINNK010000020.1:0-61972 GCF_036735925.1 Povalibacter sp. | reverse complement strand
CGCAGGTTGGCCTCGACCATCTCCTTCTTGGCGCGGCGGGCCTTGGCTTCGCCGACCGCCACTTCGCGATTGATTTCCTTCACGTCGCCGATCGTCAGGTGCACGCGCTGTTCGAGCGACTGCAGCTTCATCTGCGTCTTCTCGACATCCTCGCGCAGCTTGGCGAGCGCGGCCGAATGCTTGCGCTTGGCGCGGATGTGCTTGTCGAGCCAGGTGATGTTGGTTTCGTTCTTCGGGAACGTCGTGACGAAATCCTTGCGCGGCATGCCGGCATCGCGCACGCAGATCGTCATGATCTGCTTTTCCATGTTGCGGATTTCGGCGACGTGATCGCGCAGCTGCAGGATCAGCGCATCGAACATCTTCGGCGACAGCTTCAGTTCCATGAACTCGCCGGCGACCTTCTTGCGGATCTTGAGCGTCTTCGGATCCCTGACGCCGTGCTGTTCGATCGCCTTCAGCGCCTGGCCGTGCAGCTTCAGGATCGAAGCGAAGCGGCGTGCCGCCTCTTCCGGATCCGGGCCGGTCTCCAGCGCTTCCTCTTCCTCGGAACCGCCTTCGGCGTCATCGCTTTCTTCCGCCTCGGCGGCAGGGGCGGCGGCTTGCGCCAGCTTCGGATTCACGGGCGCAGCGATTTCATCCGGCGCATTCGGATCGATGAAGCCGACGATGATGTCGACCAGACGGCCCTGACCCTGCTTCACCTGCTCGTACTGATTGAGGATGTGCTGGTAGGTGAGGGGATAGCTCGACAGCGCGGTACGCACGGCATCGAGACCTTCCTCGATGCGCTTGGCGATGCGGATTTCGCCTTCGCGGGTCAGCAGTTCGACCGTGCCCATTTCGCGCATGTACATGCGCACCGGATCGGTGGTGCGGCCGAATTCGGCGTCGACGGTGGCGAGCGCGGCAGCGGCTTCTTCAGCGGCTTCTTCGTCGACGACGACGGGTTCGTTCAGCGGCAGGGCTTCGTTCTCCGGTGCCTTCTCGTACACCGGGATGCCCATGTCGTTGATCATGTTGACGATGTCTTCGATCTGTTCCGGATCGACGATCTCGCTCGGGAGGTGATCGTTCACCTCGACGTACGTGAGAAAACCCTGCTCCTTGCCACGGGCGATCAGAAGCTTCAGCTGTGACTGACGCTCATCGGTGATCTGCGCCGGTTCCTTCTTAGCTGCTAGGGTTTTGCTCAAGATACGGCCCTCAGGTGGCTGGGTGTGCGCGGGCTGAAAAAGACCGCGCAGTCTACTTTGATTGAATTTCAACCGCTAGGTTCGGTGCCCGGCCTGCCCGCGGCCGGCCTCGCCCTGCGATTGGGGTCTGGTCAAAAAACCTTGCAATTCAGCACGTTCCGAATTGCTCAGGCCCTCGCGGGACTGCTTGCGCAGCAATTCCTCCAGGCGCTGATCGCCTCTTTCAGGGAATAACTGTGCGAGGGCGTCATTCAGTTCCCGCGCCGCGCCGGCCTCATCGACCGGGTATTCGCTGCTCGCGAGCTTGAACAGGGGATCAAAGTCGGGGCGGCCGCGCCAGCGTTCAAGCAGCGAGGCGGTATTTGCGCAGGGGTTTTCCTGCAGTTCGCTGAGCAGTTCCATCAGCAGGGGAATGCCCGGCCGGTCGATGCCGGCCAGCCCGTCGGGCGAAGCCGCCTTGAGGGCGATTTGCGGATAGTGGACCAGCGTGCGGATGGCCTGCCGCACGACGCTGCCGCGGCCGCCGGACTTGGCATAAGGCGATGCACGTGAATCGCTGACAGCGCGCGGGATGGCCCGCAGTCCCGTGTCGAGCAGGGCATTGCGGTCGATGTCCTGCTGCAGCTGCTCGCGGAAGGCACCTTCCGGAATGCGTTCGATCAGCGGCCTCGCCAGTTCCTTGAAACGGGCACGGCCGTCGCGCGTGGTCATGTCGACCTGCTCGCGCAGATGTCGCAGGAAGTATTCCGACAGCGGCAGCGCGTTCTGAATGCGGTTCTCGAAGGCCTCGCGCCCTTCGGCGCCCACCAGCGAATCCGGATCGTGTCCGTCGGGCAGGAACAGGAAACGGATCTGACGGCCATCGCGCACGAAGCTCAGGGAATTCTCCAGCGCGCGCCAGGCCGCCGCCTTGCCGGCACGGTCGCCGTCGAAACAGAAAACCACTTCCTGGCAGACACGGAATACCCGCGTCAGGTGTTCCGGCGTGGTCGCGGTGCCGAGCGTCGCCACGGCGTAAGTAACGCCTGCCTGATGCAGCCGGACCACGTCCATGTAGCCTTCAACGATCATGATGCGGCTCAAGGTTCGCGACGCCTGTCGCGCCTCGTACAGGCCGTACAGCTCCTTGCCCTTGTGGAAGAGTTCGGTCTCGGGCGAGTTCAGGTATTTCGGCTCGCCCTTGTCGAGCACGCGTCCGCCGAAGCCGATGGTGCGGCCGCGCGCATCGCGGATGGGAAACATCACGCGGTCGCGAAAGCGGTCGTAATAGCCAGGATGGCCATTGAAGCCCGGGCGCTTGTCGCGCTCGATGGTGAGACCCACCTGCAGCAATCGCTGCCGTTCGCCTTCGCTGCCGCCGAGATGCCGCAGCACGAAGTCCCAGGCCTCCGGCGCATAGCCCAGGTTGAATCTCGCGGCGGTGTCGCCGCTGAGTCCGCGCGCCTTGAAATAATCCTTGCCGCGCTCGGCGCCGTGCAGTTCCTGGCGATACAGATCGGCGGCTTTTTCCAGCGTCGCGAACAGCGCATCGCTCGGCGCGGCAGTTCTCGGGGCGCCGTTATCTTCGTGCGGCACGTCCAGGCCGACCCGCGAGGCCACTTCCTCGACGGCTTCGACGAAGCTGAGATGATCGTGCTCCATCAGAAAGCCGAGCGCCGTGCCGTGCGCGCCGCAGCCGAAGCAGTGATAGAAGCCCTTGTCGGGAACGACCGTGAACGACGGCGTCTTCTCGCCGTGGAAAGGACAACAGGCCTTGAATTCCTTGCCGTGCTTCTTGAGCGGAATGCGACTGCCGATCAGTTCGACGATGTCCGCGCGGGACACCAGCTCATCGATGAAATATTGTGGGATGCGTCCGGACATGAAGCAGCAGCGGGTCGGAAAAAGTCCTCGCGAGTCGCTGTGCCGCGCGATGATCGCGGCGCGAGTTGGCGCGTAAGCATATGCCGCGAGCCCGTCGGCGCAAGCGCGCAAAACACGGGCCAGAAACGAGGGTTCGGCAGTTCTTTTGTGGGGCCGGCTTCAGCCGGCCTGGCTCAGACAAAGAGGCCGGCTGAAGCCGGCCCCACAGGAAGAGGAAGATAAAGGGCAGGTCGTCAGCCGCCCAGCTTCGCCTTCAGCTTGGCGCTCACGACGCCCATGTCGGCGCGGCCCTGGGCCGACTGCTTCAGCAGCGCCATGGCCTTGCCCATTTCCTTGATGGAAGTCGCGCCCGACTTGGCGACGGCGTCGGCGACCAGCGCATCGAGTTCCGCTTCGGACAGCTGCGCGGGCATGTAGGTCTGCAGCAGCTCGATTTCCTTGTTTTCCTTCGCGACCAGGTCTTCGCGACCGCCGCTCGAAAACTGCGCGATCGATTCCTTGCGCTGCTTGATCATCTTTTCCAGCACGGCCAGCACCTGCGTGTCGTCGAGCTGGATGCGCTCGTCGACTTCGCGCTGCTTGATGGCCGCCGTGATCATGCGGATAGTGCCCAGGCGTTCGCTGTCCTTGGCACGCATGGCCGCTTTCATGTCTTCGGTGATGCGCTCTTTGAGAGACATGCTGGCAATCCACGAATTGTTGAGAAGGCGACGGGGAGAGCCCGTCACCCGCCGGCCGGAAGAACTCCGGCCGGCGAGAGAATCGATCAGTAGCGGGCGGCCGGGCGCGAAGCCGGGCGGGCCGCAGGACGTGCACCGCGCGGAGCGGAGAAGTCCCGGTTCGAACGCTTCTGGTGGCGCTTCACGGCGGCCGCCTTCTTGCGTTTCCGTTCCTGGGTGGGCTTCTCGTAGAATTCGCGGCGCCGCAGTTCCGTCAGCACTCCGGCCTTCTCGCAGGCGCGCTTGAAGCGCCGCAACGCGGCATCAAAGTACTCGTTTTCTCGAATCCGGACGCTCGGCATCGCAACCTCTGGTGTACCAAATCCCGCTCGATTTGCCCTGCCGCGAACCGCTCCAATGGGAAACCTGGGGGGGAGGGGGCGGGCGAAGAGCGCGGAAGTCTAATGAGGCGGCCGGCGAAAATCAAAAGGTAAGCGCAGAAAATGCGGGCTTTTGAGCGGTCGCCCGGCGGGCGCGGCGAGGGCGGTTTCCCCGATGCCGCCTTCAGGTTCGCGGCACGGCCCGGATGAGCGATGAATCGACCACGAAGATCATGAAAGTACTGGGAATCGAGACTTCCTGCGACGAAACGGCAGCCGCCATCTATGACGGCGAAGCCGGCCTGCTGTCGCACCGGCTGTTCAGCCAGGTCGACCTGCATGCCGAATACGGCGAGGTCGTCCCCGAGCTGGCTTCCCGGGACCATGTCCGCAAACTCCTGCCCCTGATCCAGGGGGCGCTCGATGATGCCGGCGTCGAACCCGCCGGGATCGACGGCATTGCCTACACGGCCGGGCCTGGACTGGTCGGGGCGCTGCTGGTGGGAGCCTCGGTCGCGCGCAGCCTCGCATTTGCCTGGGGAAAACCCGCCGTCGGTGTGCACCACCTGGAAGGACACCTGCTCGCGCCGATGCTCGAAGCCGAACCGCCGGAATTCCCATTCCTCGCGCTGCTGGTTTCCGGTGGTCATACCCTGCTCGCCGAGGTCCGCGGGATCGGCGATTACGAAATCATCGGTGCTTCCGTCGACGATGCCGCGGGCGAAGCGTTCGACAAGACCGCCAAGCTCCTCGGCCTCGGTTACCCCGGCGGCCCGGCGCTGGCGCGGCTCGCGGACAGCGGCAAGCCGGGCAGGTTGCGACTGCCGCGACCGATGCTCGACCGGCCCGGTCTCGACTTCAGTTTCAGCGGACTCAAGACCGCCGTGGTCGTGGCCCTGCGCAACCAGCAGCTCGACGACGTCGCGCGCGCCGATGTCGCCGCGGAGTTTCAGCAGGCCGTGGTCGATACGCTGGTGGCCAAGTGTGATCGCGCGCTGGAACAGACGGGCTTTCGCTCGCTGGTCGTGGCTGGCGGCGTCGGCGCGAACAGGGCATTGCGACAGGCGCTGGCGCAACTCGGCCAGCGTCGCGGCGTAAAGGTGTCGTATCCGCGGACCGAGTTCTGTACCGACAATGCCGCCATGATTGCCTACGCGGGCTTTCGTCGTCTCAGCGCCGGCGAACGTGACGATCTGAAAATCCGCGCCACGGCGCGCTGGCCGCTGGATACCTTGAAGCGTCCGGCGGCTGCAGGCCAGTAGGACTGGTCTATCATTGCGCCCCCTCGTTCAACGCCCCTCCCGGATTCCATGGACAAGATTTTTCTCAGCGCGCTGAGCGTCGAATGCATCGTCGGCATCTGGGAATGGGAGCGCCGCGTCAAGCAGACGGTCGTGATCGATATCGAGATGGCGACCGACATCCGCAAGGCGGCCGCGACGGATCGCATCGAAGACACCATCGACTACAAGAAAGTCTCGAAGCGCCTGCTCGCCTTCGTGGGCGAATCGCAATATCACCTGGTCGAGACGCTCACCGAAGAGATCGCGAAGCTCATCGTCACGGAGTTCGGCGTGCAGTGGGTGAAGGTGCATCTGAACAAGCAGGGCGCGATTCGCGGCGCGCGCGATGTCGGGATCGAGATCGAGCGCACGGCGGCGGACTATGCCTGAGGTCTTCGTCGCCGCGGGCAGCAACGTCCAGCCGGAAATCAACCTGCGCAAGGCGCTCGATGCGCTCGAACGCATCTACGCGCCGCTGACGATTTCTCCGGCGTATCGCAACAAAGCCGTGGGATTCGAAGGCGAGGATTTCATCAATCTCGTCCTCGGCTTCATCACGACGGATTCGCTGATCGATGTGCGCCGGAATCTGCAATCCGTCGAAGCGCTTTGCGGACGGGTCCCTGATGCGCCGAAGTGGGCGCCGCGCTCGATGGATCTCGACATCCTGCTCTACGACGATGTCGTGAGCGACGAGCCGGGCTACCTGCTGCCGCGACCGGATCTGGTCAAGCGGCCCTACATGCTGAAGCCGATGGCGGATATCGCGCCGGATCGAATGCATCCGACGCGGCGGCGGACGATGCGGGAGTTATGGGCGGCGTTTGATCAGGGTGGGCATGAAATGAAGGAAGTGCGCGTCTAGCCTTCTGCTTGTGGGGCCGGCTTCAGCCGGCCTGAGAACTGTCAGGCTGAAGCCTGACCTACAAAAGGAATCACACACTCCTCCCGCCATCCACCGCCAGAATCTGCCCCGTCACATACGGCGCATCGACGGCAAAGAACAGCGCCGTGCGCACGATGTCGTCCGGCCCGCCGCGACGCTTCAACAGCGTTTTCTCGACGATCTCCTCCTGCAGCTTCTGATCGAGCCCACCTTCCGGCCAGAGGATCGGGCCGGGAGCGATGCCGTTGACGCGCACGTCCGGGCCGAGTTCGCGCGCCAGCGACTTCGTCAGCATCGCGAGCCCGGCCTTGGCGCTGCAGTACACCGGGTGATTGCGCAGCGGACGCTGCGCGTGGATGTCGATCATGTTGAGGATGAGTCCCTTCGCGTCGCGCAGCGCCGGCCTCGCGGCCTGCGACAGGAACAGCGGCGCCTTCAGGTTGGTGCCCATCAGATCGTCCCAGTCCTCGAGTTCGATGCTGCCGACGGTGGTGGGATAGAACGTCGAGGCATTGTTGATCAGCACATCGAGTCGACCGAACGCCGCCAGCGTCTGTTCGACCAGGCGCGGCAACTGCGCCGTATCGAGCAGGTCCGCGCTCATGGCGATGGCGGAATTCTTCCTGCTCGTGTTGAATTCGTCCCGCAGGCGCCCGGCCTCGCCCGCCGAGTGATGGTGGTGAATGGCCACGCTGGCGCCGGCCGCATGAAAGCCGCGGGCCAGCGCAGCACCGAGGCGCTTCGCCGCTCCGGTGATGAGCACGACACGGCCCGCAAGAGAGTCCGAAGTAATCATGACGGTAATGTTCGCCGAACTGGCCCTGGTTGCAACAGCACGCGAGGCAACGTGAGCGCGGCCGCCGATCTGCCCCCGCTGACCCCGGAGGAAATCGCTCACAGCGAACGGCTGGTGCATCGCATTCGCGACGCCATCGACGCGCACGGCGGCTGGATCAGTTTCGAACGGTTCATGGAAATGGCGCTGTACGAGCCGGGGCTCGGCTACTACAGCGCCGGTTCGACCAAGCTCGGCAGCGCGGGCGATTTCGTCACCGCGCCGGAAATTTCATCGCTGTTCAGCCGCTGCCTCGCCTCGCAATGTGCCGAAGTGCTGCAGACGCTGGGCGGCGGCGACGTACTCGAACTCGGTGCGGGCTCCGGCACGATGGCCGCCGACATCCTGGCCGAACTGGCGAATCAGCAATGCCTGCCCGATCGCTATCTCATTCTCGAAGTCAGCGCCGATCTGCGCGAGCGCCAGCAGCAGACGCTGGCAGCGCGCGTTCCCGAACTGCTCTCTCGCGTGCAGTGGCTGGACGCGTGGCCCGTCGCGCTGAGCGGCGTCATCGTCGCCAATGAAGTGCTCGATGCGCTGCCGGTGCAGCGCTTCTGCATCCGCGGCACGCAGGTGAATGCCGTCGGCGTCACGTGGCAGCTCGGCCGGCTCGACTGGTCGGAAGTCCGCGCCGATCCGGCCCTGGAACTCGCAGTGCGTGCGATCGAGCGTGCGAACGGCGAGCCGTTTCCCGATGGCTATCTGTCCGAGGTGAATCTGCGGCTCGTGCCGTGGATTGCCGGACTCGCCGGCGCGCTCGCCGCGGGTGCCGCGATCTTCATCGACTACGGCCTGCCGCAGCGCGAGTACTACCGCGCCGAGCGTCGCGAAGGCACGCTGCTGTGTCACTACCGTCATCGCTTTCACGATCTTCCGCTGATGAATGTCGGCGTGCAGGACATCGGCGCGTGGGTGGATTTCACCGCCGTCGCCAGCGCGGCGAGCGATGCCGGCATGAATGTCGCCGGTTTTACGACGCAGGCTCATTTCCTGATCGGCTGCGGCATCGAATCGTTCATGGCGAACATTGCCGAACAGCCGGTGACCGAGCGGGTGCAGCTGGCGCGGCAGGTGATGGTGCTGACGCTGCCGGGTGAGATGGGCGAGCGCTTCAAGGTGATCGGACTGACGGCGAACTACGATTACCCGCTGCGCGGCTTCGGGGTTCGCGATCTCAGCGGATCGCTCTGAGGATCTGCTCTTGCTGTGGGGCCGGCTTCAGCCGGCCTTCTGCAATCAGAGGCCGGCTGAAGCCGGCCCCACAGCAAGAGACGACAACCGCGCGATCCGTTCCTTCCGCACCCGCTCCGCAATCTGCAGTCCATCCATCCCCGCCCGTTCCTCCGCGCTCAGGCGCACGCTGGCCGCCGCTTCACGTACGCGACGCAGATACTCGGATTGCGGATACTCGCGCGCCTCCAGTCCTTTCCTTCCGCGCGCATCGGCTTCGCACGCCAGCACGTACTGTTCGAATCGCTCCGGACGCCGGAAGGCATCGAGATGTTCCAGCAGTTCGAGCAAGGTCGATGGCCGCAGTTCGAGCGCCTTGTGCGCGAGCAGGTGATGCCGGCCGACCTGTACCGCCACGTCGCGATACGTATTGGGAATGCGCAGGCGCGTGCAGAGCGATTCGATCAGCTTCGCGCTGCGATGCTCGTGTGCGATGTGTCGCGGCCATTCATCGGGCGGCGTCGTGCCCTTGCCGAGGTCATGAACGAGGGCCGCGAAGCGCACGACCGGGTCCCTGCTCAGTCGCGCGGCCTGCTGCACGACCATCATCGTGTGCACGCCCGAGTCGATCTCTGGATGCCATTTCTCCGGCTGCGGCACGCCGAACAGCGCATCGATCTCCGGGAAGATGATCCTGAGCGCGTGCGTCTCGCGCAGCACTTCGAAGAAGACCCACGGGGCGTCCTGTTCCAGCGCGCGCTGCGTTTCCTGCCAGACACGTTCCGGCACCAGCGCATCGAGTTCGCCGCGCGCCGCGATCTCGCGCATCAGGGCGATCGTTTCGGGGGCGATGCCGAAGCCCAGCGACGCGAAGCGCGATGCGAACCGCGCCGTGCGCAGCACGCGCACCGGATCTTCGACGAACGCCGCCGAGACGTGCCGCAGTACGCGCGAGGCGATGTCGCGCCGACCGCCGAAGGGATCGATGAGCGCGCCGCTGTCGGGATCCTTCGCGATCGCATTGATCGTCAGGTCGCGTCGTTCGAGATCTTCCTCGAGCGTCACGTCGGGCGAGAACCGGGTATCGAAGCCCCGATATCCCGGCCCGGTCTTGCGCTCGGTGCGCGCCAGCGCGTACTCCTCGCCGGTCTGCGGATGCAGGAACACCGGAAAGTCCTTGCCGACGGGCTTGTAACCGGCTGCGGTCAGTTCTTCCGGGCGTGCGCCCACGACGACCCAGTCGCGCTCGCGCACCGGCAAGCCGAGCAGTTCATCGCGGACCGCGCCGCCGACCAGATAGACCTTCATGCCGGGAAGTGTAGTTGGGGAGTGTCTTCCTGTGGGGCCGGCTTTAGCCGGCCTGAGAGAGTCAGGCTGAAGCCTGACCCACAGGTAGAGGGGCGCTCTTCCGTCGCCTTCGTCACTTCCGTCACTATCGGCGCTTTCCTCACCGGACTCGCCATGCCCCTGTCGCTCAGTGCACGCTGTCTCCTGATTCTGCTGCTGAGCGCGCCGTCCCTGTCCGGTTGCTACCTGCTGCAGGCGGCGCAGGGCCAGATGCAGATCGTGTCGAAGCGCGAGCCGATCGGCGATGTCATCGCCGATCCCGCCACGTCCGACAAATTGCGCGGACGGCTGGAATACGTTGCCGCGGCCCGCGATTTCGCCTCGCACGAACTGGGTCTGCCCGACAACGACAGCTATCGCAGCTATGCCGATCTCGGCCGTCCGTACGTCGTCTGGAACGTCTTTGCGACTGACGAGTTTTCCGTCGCGCCGCGTCGCTGGTGTTTTCCGATCGCGGGTTGCGTCGTCTATCGCGGCTACTTCAAGGAGCCGAGCGCGCAGCGCTATGCCCGCAGGATCCGCAGCCACGGCGGCGACGCCATGATCGCCGGCATTCCCGCCTATTCGACGCTCGGGCATTTTCGCGATCCCATCCTCAACACCATGATGGGCTGGAGCGACGCGCAGCTCGCGGCGACGCTGTTTCACGAACTCGCGCACCAGGTTGTCTACGTTCCCGGCGATTCGGAATTCAACGAAGCCTTCGCCACGGCCGTCGAAGAAGCCGGCCTGGAACGCTGGCTCAACGAGCGTGGCCGTGCGCAGGACATGCAGGCGTGGCGCAGCCAGCGCGAACGGCAACAGCAGTTCATCGACTTGCTGCTCGCGACGCGCGAGAAGCTGAAGGATCTCTACGCCTCGAAGATGCCTTCACCCGACATGCGCGCCCGCAAGGCCGAGATTTTCGGCCAGCTCAAGTTCGACTACACGCAGCTGCGTGCGCAGTGGAACGGCTTCGCCGGCTACGACGGGTGGTTCGATCGAGCGCTCGGCAATGCGCATCTGGTGTCGGCCGCGACGTATCACGGCTGCCTGCCCGGCTTTCAGCGGCTGCTGGCCTCGGTGCATGGCGAGCTGCCGAGGTTCTATGAAGAGGTGGAGAGGATTTCGAAGCTGCCGCAGGAGCGGCGCAGAGCGGCAGTGTGCGAAGAGATGGTGCGATGAGCAACGAGCGACGAGCGATGAGCCAGCGTCCGTTCTGGCTCACCGCTCGTCGCTCACCGCCGTCCGCTATCCCTGAATCGGAAACACCAGCGTCGCGTTCCCGCGGCGGATCGTGACCGTAAACGCCTTCGCGTCCTTCACCGCCGCGCGCAACTGCTCCAGGTTCGCGATGCGATTGCGACCGATGCCGACGATCACGTCGTTCGGACGCAGGCCATTCGCCGCCGCGGGGCTGCCTTCGGCCACGCTCTGGATCTGCACGCCGCCATTGCTGCCGGCATTGCTGAGGGCGGCGCCTTCGAACGCGGCATGGACTTCGGCGGCGCGGTCGCCGGAGGCGTCGTCGCGCTCGGCGATCACGGCGGTCACGCGGCGCGGCTGGTTGTCGCGCAGCAGGCCGATGTCCACTTTCTCGCCGATGCGCAGCAGGCCGATGAGGTTGCGGGTTTCGGAGGAGTTCGACACGGTGCGGCCGTTGATCGACGTGATGATGTCGCCGGCCTTGATGCCCGCTTTCTCGGCGGGCGAGTCTTCGACCACCTGACCGACCAGCGCGCCCTTCGAACTGTCGAGGCCGAGGCTCTCGGCGATGGCGGGCGTGAGATTACGCAGCTGCACGCCGAGCATGCCGCGCTTCACTTCGCCGTACTGGATGAGCTGCGTCATCACGGCCTTCACCATGTTCGACGGAATCGCGAAGCCGATGCCGATGTTGCCGCCGCTGCGCGAGAAGATCGCGGTGTTGATGCCGACGAGCTGGCCGTCGAGGTTCACCAGCGCGCCGCCGGAATTGCCGGGGTTGATCGAGGCGTCGGTCTGGATGAAGTCTTCATAGCCTTCCGGGTTGATGCCGGAGCGGCCGAGCGCGCTGATGATGCCGGAGGTCACCGTGTGCTGCAGGCCGAAGGGATTGCCGATCGCGATCACGAAATCGCCGACTTCGGCCTTGTCAGAGTCCGCCAGCGACATTGCGGTGAGACTCTTTGCCGGCACCTTGAGCACGGCGACGTCCGAACCCGTGTCCTTGCCGACGACTTCGGCCTTCACCTGGCGATCGTCCTGCAGCGACACCGTGATTTCATCGGCGTTCTCGATCACGTGCGCATTGGTGATGAGATAGCCGTTCTTGGCATCGACGATCACGCCCGAGCCCGCACTCTGGAATTCGCGCTGCCGCGGCACGTTCGGCGCGTCGAAGAAGCGGCGGAAGAACGGATCGTCGAGCAGCGGATTGCGCGCTTCCTGGATCTTGCCGCGCGTCGCGATGTTCACGACCGCCGGCGAAGTCTTCTTGATGATCGGCGCCAGCGAAGGTACCGGCGTATCGCCGACCTTTTCCGGCAACTGCGCCTGGGCGCTGAAGCTGGCGAACATGACGAGAGCGGTGAGCGCGCTGAAGGCCTTTCTCATGGAGTATTTCTCTGTACCGGATGCAAAAGCGCCGGGGATTCTAGCCGTGAACCCGCGGATCGTGCTTGCAGGAGAGCCTGCGGCGATGCGGAAAGTTCCGGGCCTGGCACGATGCTGCACAACTCTGTGGACAACCCGTGCATCGCCTGTGCGTGGACTGTGGTCTCGCTGTGCGGTCTCATTCTGCACCACAATATCTTGTGCTCGATCGGGTGCCGCCTTTTTCCTACGTACCAACCCTTGCATTCGGAAATTTGCGTTTGGAATACGGCAATCCATTAATTTCAAACATCTTTTCTGGTCCGTGAACCACTTAACATTGGTGTTGACGGCCTTGTGACAGCGGCATAGATTTCCTCCCCTGACACAAGATGTTGTGGTAGGCGATCACGGGTGATACCCCGTTCCGCGGACTACGGAATACCCCGGTAATCCAGCCTGGATCGACGCCCGCATGGAGTCAGGAAGGACTGTACGCAGCCTCGCCCGCCCACCGCACAAGAGCGGGGCGCAGTACAGGTGGAACCCAGGGTTTCCCGCCCTCATAAACACGGGGAGCGCACACCGGCATGAAGACGACGGCAATCAAGCTTGAGCCTATGGACGTAAACAGCATTCCATTTCAGGAGGCCTCGCTCGATATCTGGGAAAAGAAGTATCGGCTGACTGCCAAAGACGGCACGCCGATCGATCGCACGATGGACGAGACATACCAGCGCGTCGCCCGTGCGCTCGCCGATGTCGAACGCGAAGAAGTCCGTACCGAGTGGTACGAAAAGTTTCTCTGGGCGCTGCGCAAGGGAACGATCCCGGCCGGCCGCATCACTTCCAACGCAGGCGCGCAGGAGCACAAGCCCGCGACGTCCACGATCAACTGCACCGTGTCGGGCACCATCACCGACTCGATGGACGATATTTTAGCTAAAGTTCACGAAGCAGGACTCACGCTCAAGGCTGGCTGCGGTATCGGTTACGAATTCTCAACGATGCGGCCGCGCGGCGCCTACGTTTCCGGCGCGGGCGCCTACACGTCCGGCCCCCTGTCGTTCATGGATATCTACGACAAGATGTGCTTCACCGTGTCCTCGGCCGGCGGCCGTCGCGGCGCGCAGATGGGTACCTTCGACGTCGGCCATCCCGACGTGCTCGAGTTCGTCCGCGCCAAGCGCGAGGCGGGCCGCCTGCGCCAGTTCAACCTGTCGCTGCTGATCACCGACGAATTCATGAATGCGGTGAAGCACGACCAGGAATGGAAGCTCGCCTTCCCGGTCACCCGCAAGGAAGCCGACGCCGAAGGCCTCGATCTCTCCGACACCGCGCAGTACATCTGGCGCGAATGGCCGACCCGGGAATCCTACGTTGCCAACGAAGCCGGCCTGGTCTGCTGCCGCATATATAAGACAGTGCCGGCGCGTCGGGTCTGGGACGTGATCATGTCCTCGACCTACGACTTCGCCGAACCCGGCTTCGTGCTGATCGACCGCGTTAACGAAATGAACAACAACTGGTGGTGCGAGAACATTCGCGCGACCAATCCCTGCGGCGAGCAGCCATTGCCGCCGTACGGTTCCTGCCTGCTCGGCTCCATCAACCTCACGCGCTTCGTCGTCGATCCGTTCACCGAAGACGCGCGCTTCGACTGGGAAGAGTTCCGCAAGGTCGTCAAGGTCTTCACCCGCATGCTCGACAACGTCGTCGAGATCAACGGCCTGCCGCTCGGTCAGCAGCGCGATGAAATCATGCGCAAGCGCCGTCACGGCATGGGCTTCCTCGGCCTCGGCTCCACGATCACGATGCTGTGCATGAAGTACGGCTCGAAGAAGTCGGTCGCCTTCACCCAGAACGTCTCGCGCGAAATGGCGATTGCGGGTTGGGAAGCCGGCCTCGATCTCGCCCGCGAGAAAGGCCCCGCGCCGATCATGCTGGAAGAGTTCGAAGTCACGCAGGAAATGCTGCGTAAGCGTCCGGAAATGGCGCGCGATGGCTGGCGCGTCGGCCAGCAAGTGCCGGGTCGCACGCTGCACGCCAAGTACAGCCGCTACATGCAGCGCGTCGCCGAAGCCGCGCCCGAACTCGTCGACGAACTCGCCGAGATCGGCGCCCGCTTCACGCATCACAGCTCGATCGCGCCCACCGGCACGATTTCGCTGTCGCTCGCGAACAATGCATCGAACGGCATCGAGCCCTCGTTCGCGCATCACTACTTCCGCAACGTGATCCGCGAAGGCAAGAAGTCGAAGGAGAAGATCGACGTCTTCTCGTTCGAACTGCTCGCCTATCGCGAACTGGTAAACCCGCGCGCCATGCCTGGTTCCACCAACGCCGCCGAGAAGCTGCCCGACTACTTCACGACGGCGGACGACATCACGCCGAAGGAACACGTCGACATCCAGGCGGCCTCGCAGATCTGGATCGATTCCTCGATCTCCAAGACCGCCAACGTGCCGACCAACTACGACTACGAAGACTTCAAGGACATCTACCTCTACGCCCACGAACAGGGCCTGAAAGGCTGCACCACCTTCCGCTTCAACCCCGAAGCGTTCCAGGGCGTGCTGGTCAAGGAAGAAGACCTGAAGAACACCACGTACGTGTTCACGCTCGACGACGGCACCGAAGTGAAAGTGAAAGGCGACGAAGAGATCGAGTACGACGGCGAGAAACACACCGCCGCGAATCTGTTCGACGCCATGAAAGAGGGCTACTACGGCAAGTTCTGAAGCCGCCTCTTCTCCTCTTCCCCTCCTCCGCGCAGCGGGGGAGGGCAGGGAGGGGGCCTTCCGAAATCTCAGTAGCCCAAATGTAAGCAGCGCAACGCGCCGCTGGAGCAACAAACATGTCGATCAAGATTGACAAGAGAATCACGAAGTACCGGGTGGAGAAGCCCGAGGACAAGGCGGCGGCTGCCAAAGCGGCCGCCGAACCGCGCAAGGAAGCCAACGTCGTCTGGATGCACGAGAAGCTCGAGCGTCCCGAGATGCTCATCGGCTCCACGTACAAGATCAAAACCCCGGTGTCGGATCACGCCATGTACGTGACCATCAACGACATCGTCCTGAACGAAGGCACCCCGCACGAACAGCGTCGCCCGTTCGAGATCTTCATCAACTCCAAGAACCTCGATCACTTCCAGTGGATCGTCGCCCTCACGCGAATCATTTCGGCCGTGTTCCGCAAAGGCGGCGACGTCACGTTCCTGGTCGATGAAATGAAAGCCGTGTTCGACCCGCGCGGCGGCTACTGGCAGGCCGGTGGCAAGTTCATGCCGTCCATCATCGCCGAGCTCGGCTACGTGGTGGAGAAGCACCTGCAGATGATCGGCCTGCTCAAGAAGCCGGAGCTGGACGAGGACCGCAAGAAACTCATCGAAGAGAAGAAGGCGGAGTACGAGGCGAAGACGAAACAGGTCGATGCGTTTGCGAAGAGTCACTTTCCGGATGGCGCGCAGCTGTGCCCGAAGTGCAGCACGGCGGCGGTGATCATGATGGATGGGTGCATGACGTGTCTAAACTGCGGCGACAGCAAATGCGGCTGATTTCTTCCGCTCTCCCTGGGGAGGTGGCAGCAGCAGGCAGGGTGAGGATCTTTTGTCCCCTCCTCCGCAAAGCGGGGGAGGGTTAGGGTGGGGGCTTCTTCCTGTGGGTCCGGCTTCAGCCGGACATCACCTGAAGCATCCCTCGTTCGATGAGTAATTTCGAGAACTTCCTCCGCAACGATCCTGCCAAAGCGGGTCGGCAAGGAAAGTGCGAAGGGAATGCGAAGCCGACTGACGACGATGCGGGGCTTTGAGTTGAAGAAATCGATGGCGTGAACGCCATCACTGCATCGCGTCGTCGCGACAGGTTTTTAGTTTGATGGTCGAAGGGGACTAGCCTTGACCGATTGAAGCCCCGCCGAAGAGCGGGGTTTTTTTTGAGGAGCATCGAACAGTTGCGATATAGCTGGTGCAAAGCGCTCACTATCTGGATTCTTTCAATGACTGTCGCCGCAGCGAACGGGGGTGTCACGCTGACGATAGATGGCAAACCAGCTGTGGTGCCAATGGCGCCTACGAACCTGCGTGTGGATTTTTCGCCAACAGCCGAACTTGTGAATCGGATCTTCTCCAACGAGGGAATTTCCAAGAATGCAAGAACGCTGGTCTATGCTCATGTGACGAAACTTGAGAAGGGCGACCTAATTGCTTTGACGAAAGGCATGCACCCAAGTGAGTTGGGTCTCGCGATGCCTTCCGATATTACTGAGGATCGGTGGATGCGCCTTACAGGTGCATATGCAGAGGCAATTCTCTCTGATCGCGCACGAAGATTTGAACTTTGGCAGAACGTCGGTCTTGCGGTGCTCGGTATGCTCCTTGGCGTAGTAGGGACATTGTTGGCTCTGCGTCTGGCAAGGCCTGCGCCAGCAGTCACTCCACCTATACCTCAAGTTACTGCGAGAGGAAGTCGAAAGAAGCGCCGCAGACGATGAATAGGGTCTCTGATGGAACTATGACTTCCACGGCCGGTTCAGTTCGGGCAAGCATGACACATGCATGCAAACGTTGAACTAACGAGATTCGAGAAGGCGGCGCTCGACACGGCGACACGAACAAGAGATATCCGCACGAGAAGGTTTCACCGGAGAATTTAGCGTATGGCACGTGTCGAGCCTGAATATGACAGAGAGGCCGTGAATAGGGCAGGTCTGATTCTGAGGGACGTGTACAGGAAGCCAGAGACACTCACGGACTCGGCCGCTGACGCATGGGTCCATGCCGTGGGTGTTGTTAACAACTGGCGCAGTTCGCATGCATACCCGCTGAACGCAATCAACATGACTTTGCGCAGCACGGCCAAGAGATTTGATGACGGGGCGCTAGTCGCGCAGCGAATAAAGCGACTGGTGTCTATCTCGCACAAACTCGACCGATTTGAAAGCATGAGGCTTTCGCAAATGCAGGATCTTGGCGGGTGTAGAGCGATACTGAGGTCTGCGGCTCTGGTTCAGGATCTGTGCTCTTATTACAAGAGCATGAGTCGTCAGAAGCATGAGCTAGCAACTATCGACGACTACGTTGCAGAGCCAAAGAAGTCTGGGTATCGCGGAGTCCATTTTGTCTTCCGGTACCACTCCGACAAAAGGGCGAATCGAATCTTTAATGGATTGAAGATAGAAATGCAGCTTCGCTCAAGATATCAGCATGCGTGGGCTACGGCAGTAGAGACGGTAGGAATGTTCTCCGGGCAGGCTCTGAAATCCAGCCTTGGGAGCGCAGAGTGGCAACGTTTTTTCTCGCTTATGGGGTCAGCCATCGCCATGCGTGAGAAGCTCCCGCTGATACCTCATACACCGCAGACTCGGTCAAGTTTGCTGGCTGAGCTCGCTGAGTATTCGAAGAAGCTAAATGTCGTGGATCGACTGCACGGGTATCGCACGGCCGTGCGGGCGATGCAGGCCCCCACTCGGTCTGACGCGTCATACTTCCTGTTGCAACTTGATCCAACGGCCGGCACGCTAAATGTTGTAGGTTATCCGGCGGATAGAATCCAGGAAGCTGCCGATAAGTATGCTGAGGCGGAACAATCTGCCGCTCGCGGAGAAAGGCATGACTCAGTACTGGTATCGGTTGAGTCGGTGGCAAATCTGGCGCGGGCGTATCCAAACTACTTTGCCGATACCCGTATGTTTTTGCAGTTGCTTGAGCAAGTGCTGAGTGGACACTCGCGCGGTATCGCTATTCCGGAATTGCATATTGAAACCGAACCAGGTCCACCCCAGGGAGGTAGAGGTGCCGGGTTGTAGCACAGCGCATTCGCCGTAGGAATACAACGCCACGGAGCGTGTTCGAGTCAGCCTCATTCATACTCGGGCAGATCCACGAATCTGGCCCCCGCAGTACTGACGAACCAGTGATGCCCTCGAGGGCTGTTGGGCGCGACGGGATATGTCTGTCCCACATGCATTTTCCCTTGAGTTATAGGAGTTCTTCGGAATGGTTGCTCAGCCTCTCCAGCCGCTAGCACGACAGTTTCTTTTGGGCAGGGACCGGAATCGGATTTCCTTGGCAGGATCTTTGGGGATCCAAGACGTTCGTAAGGTCTTGGCGGCGCTGCATGACACCATTAACGTGCGGGGCTATGCGGATGTTGTGCTCGATTTTTCGCGATGTAGCGCTGCTTTCTCAAATGGGATGCTTCCAATTTGCGCTCATGTGCTTCAGCTGCAGGCCGCGAAAATTGATGTCCAGTTTATTCCGCCTGAGGATTCCCGTATTCGGCGCTTATTCGTCAATACCGGTTGGGCACATCTCATCTGTCCGAGGGATGCTGATCCGCCAAAGCGCGACATTACTTACCGTCAGTTTCCGGCGGTCCAATATCGAACGCACGATGAGCAGGGTGCGCTTCTCAACGAGTTGTTGGAGAAGCTACTGGCTGTCATTCCCAACTTCAATCGAACTGCATTCGCTGCAGTGGAGTGGGCATTGAACGAGATATCGGACAATGTGATCAATCACAGCCAATCCCCAATAGGCGGCCTACTGCAGCTTTCCGTGTTTGACCCGATGCGGCATCGAATCGAGTTCACTGTTTCAGATGCAGGCTTGGGAGTTTCGGCGACGTTACGCTCGGCGCGCCCAGAAATACGTAGTGACGTCGATGCTTTGATGGAGTCCGTCAAATCTGGTGTAACTCGCAACGCAACGGAGTTTCAAGGCAACGGTCTATATGGGACGCTTGAGATCTGTCGAGTAGGAGGAGGCAAGTTCTCAATCAATGCCGGCAATGCTGCATTGATCTGCGCGGAGGCAGTTGTTCAATCGCGCAATGAGGCGGTTCCGTTTAGCGGTACGACCGTCGATGCTTTCATAGATTTCTCTGAACCTGAGTTGCTCGAGAAAGCATTGGCAATTGATGGTAGGCCACATAGACCTATTGATTACATCGAACTCAGGTATGAGCAAGACGACCTTGGTTCGATCATGTTCAAACTGAGCGAACACACTTCGTCTGTCCGTTCGCGTTATGCAGGGCGTCCCGTCAAAACAAAACTCGCGAACATCATTGAGGCCTGCCGAGGTCAGCAGATAGTTGTCGATTTCGAAGGAATATCAGTCATCTCCAGTAGCTTTGCAGACGAGGTCTTCGGAAAGTTGTTTGCGGAGTTGGGACCAATGCGGTTCATGCAGTCAGTCCGCCTTGTCAATGTAACTCCCACGGTCCAAGCGTTGATCGATCGCGCGATGACCCAGCGACTACAGTTGTAAGCGCCTCCGACCCGGCAACGATTCCGCCGATTCCGCGGCATACGCTTGCGACAGCCCGGCCCATATCGGTCTTCGGTGCCGGCACCGTTCCCGCCCGTGAATCGAGCGAGCACCAGTGGAAGGCAACCATCGCTTTCGTCACTCTGCTTGGGGATTGATGGTCGAAGAGGACTAGCCTTGACCGATTGAAGCTTTGCCAAAGAGCGGTCTTTTTTCAGAACAAGGATCAATGGGGTGCGCCACCGATGAATGGCATGGAATTGATCGATTCTTTCCTCAGTAACAAATGGAAGGACCTGCTCAAACGACAACTCGAGGGCGGACAAGGCGAGCAAAGCCAGGCGTACGCAGAGCTGGAGCGTCTCGTCCACGAGGCGCATCGGGCGAAAACAAGGATCTTTGGATCAACTCGGCAGATGTGCCGCGCCTGATACAGATCGGTATGACCATGGATTTCCCTGTTCCAGAGGGCATGGAGTAGTACGGCTTCGGTACCTAGCGGCTTCGGTACCGCGGATTAGCGGATTCGATTCGAGCAGGAAGTGAGGTTCTGTGTATTTCGACACGGTGGATCTGCGCCGAGAATCACAGCACACGATTTTCTGGGTAGCTCCGGGCGAAATCCGCGAATCACGGCCCGGCGTCGACTCGGGCAGGGCACCTTGGATTCCACAATTCAGGCAAGGGGAGTGAACATCAATGAGCTGTTCCAGCGAGCCATGCACGGAGACCTTTACGGCGGAGGAGCGACTCGCGCTGCTGCGAAAGTTGCTGGCCGAGCGCCGAGTCCCGTATGCAGAGGAGTGGCTACGTCGGGAGCAAACATACGGCAGAGAGCGGCGAACATTGGAGCTGGCCGCGTTCCTGAATGGAATCTGGGAATGCGCGATGCTGAGGGTGGATGATCCTTCGTGGATCGAGCGCAGGCTGGCAGACGGTTCCTTCTGGCAGCTCGAATTCGTGGCCAGTCTTTCGAAGGATGAGGCACAGGCCCTGCTCACGCGAGTGCAGCAATCAAACATCGATCGTCGTGATCTGATGGCAATGATGAAGGTCGCACAGGCCATGTTGTTGCAGTACGTGAGTACGCTGTTGGATGGCGGGACGAGCGTCAGCTACTTCGGATGGCTGCCTGTCGGCATTCATGTTGTCGATCGGTTGGAGTCGGGAGATTTCGGTCCACCGCAGCCCGTGAACGGTCTGTACGACAATTGGGCTTCATTCGATCCCGAGGCGAACGGCGCCCCGCAGGATCAGGGCGGCGCGTAGATCGCGGGGTTGCGGTGCCGGCACCGTTCTTTCGCGAAGCGCGACTCGACATCGACGCACGATCTATACTGCGGTTGCGAGCCATCTAGAACCCCTGAAACAAAACAAAACGACTCTGGCGGCGGGGACGAAATCATGTTGAAGCACGGTATCCGTGTGCCCTTGCTGGGCAAGTTGGTGATTGCCTGCGCATTCGCTTTGGCCGGGTGTGGCGGGGGCGGTGGAGGTGGCAACAGTGGCGGAGGCAGTCGGAACGGCACGATCACCGTCTCGCCGGGCAGTTTGACGTTCATCGCCAATGGACCCTCCGCCCCGACGCCGGCGCCGCAGTCGCTGGTGGGTACGGTCAGCGGTGTCTCGGGCGGAACGCTCTACATTACAGTCGTTGGCTCCGGTCCTGCGATCTCGACGATTTCCTCGGTTTCGTTGATCAGCGACACGGCGGGACAGGCAAAAGGCTCCCCGCCGTCCCCCCCCCCCCCCCCTCATTCCCCCAAGAACCCCAGTTTCCCCCGCCACGCTGGGAGTCGGTACACATACTGGAACCATTACCGTCCGCGCATGCGTCAACGACGCAAGTTGCAGCAGCGCGAATCTGCAGGGAAGTCCCAAGACGATTCCCGTCACGTATCACGTTGCTGCGATCCAGCCATCGGCGAGTTCGCTCGACTTCAGCGTTGGCAACACGCCTGCTGCTTCCGATTCGTCACGCCAACTGACGGTTACGACCGTTCCGGCTGAGAACTGGACTGCCGTGAATTCCGTAGCCTGGTTGAGTGTCACGCAGGGCGGTGGCAGTGGTACGAGCATGGACGTTTCGCTGGTGCAGGCCGCCGTCGACGGCATGAGCAACGGCACCTACATCGGAAGCATCCGACTGCAGCATTCGACGGTAGGCGGTCTCCAGCTCGATGTGCCCGTGACGCTGCGGATCAATCGCACTCAGGTGAATCATGTCTCGCCGTATGTCGCGTACACCGGGACGCCGAGCGATGTGATCATTCGCGGCGACGAGTTTTCGCAAATCACGATCCAGGGCGTGTCTTTCGGTTCGACGCCGGCACAGTCATTCACGGTCGACAGCGCGACGCAGATTCGGGCACGAGTCCCTGCGCTGCCTGCTGGCCGCTACCCGGTAAATTTGCAAGGCAACTTCCCGGACGTCAGGCGGTTCGCAGAGCTGGTCGTCGTTGCGCCGCCGGCGTTCACCGCCGCCACTCTTCCGTACGCCACTCCAGGAATTCCCCACGCTCTGCGATACGATGCAGAGCGCGCTGCCGTCGCGGTCAGTCTGTGGACGGCCACGACCGACGGCGATGGTTCGCTATGCTCGCGATGGCAATGCGTGGCAGTCCCCGGTGTCCAGGACGTTGACGAATCACTTCGGTCTGGCGCTGGCCGCCGATGGCACCGAGTGGATCGCTGGAGCTGACAAGCAGGTCGTCCATCTCGATGCGAACGATCTCGCCATCGTGAGGACCGTCGACTCGCCGCTGTTTCCCGGCGGCACGCAGCACATCGCTGACATGGCCGTTGCCAACGATGGCACCGTCGCGATGTTTGGCGACGTCAACTACAACTGCGGTGCCCACTTGCTGCTGTACGACGTCCGCAAACAGTCCTTTGCGCTGCCGGAGCCGGTGCACGTGGTGTGCCGTGGCAACATTGGCGCGTCAGCAGACGGAGCCCGCCTGCTGCTGGCAAACCAGTTCATCGAGTTCTCAGGTGACGATATCTCTGTGCTGGACACTGGAAGTCGGACCGTGACGCCGACGGGCATTCACCAGTTGACCGCTGCGCCGCCACAGATGAATCAGGACGCATCGCGCATAGTGCTGAACAAAACGCGCGTGTACGCTAGTTCGTATGCGCTGCTCGGCACCTTGCCTGCGACGAATGATGTCGTCGTTCTGAGTCCGGATGGCAGTCGTGCGTATGCCTTCGAGAAAGTCGGGCTGCGGCTGCACACCTACGACCTCACGGCCAGTCCCGCAACTCCGAATGATCTCTTTCCCGAGATCGGTGCGCCGACGGTAGTGCCTGATCCCGGTATCAGCAGCGGCTCGTCTCTCTTCAATGATTCCACCGTGCTGATGACGATCACGCCAGACGGCGATACGCTGTTCATCGCGGGAAGCGAGCGAATCGTCGTACAGCCGGTGCCATGAGAGAACGAGCGCAACGGTATCGGCACTGCAATTCTGCGAAAGCGTATGGCATGTCTACATGCGGACATGATCTCCGCGAGTTCGCTGCCAAGCACAACATTCCGTTGCAATAGCGACTTGGCGTCTTCGGCCGCGACATACCCCGAAGACCCGTGCGATGACCTTCCTGTCAAATGTGCAGGGAATGCGGGCTGGCAGGCGAATTCCTCGAGCCCCATTGGCAACGGGTGGTAGCGGCCCTCGGTGCGAGCGCAAGGCTGCTCGCGCCTGATAGAGAACTCTGGTAGTAGACTACCTGGCGATGCGGTCTTGCTGGGCCACTGTCGTCGCATCTGATTGGAGCAGCTGGCGCTCGACTGGATACAGCTTGTCTAATGTGGGGAGTTGGGAGGCATCATGGATGAACGGAATCAGGGGTCGAGAGATGAATCCGACCGGCAAGAACGAGAGCGCAGTGAGCGCCGCAAGTCGGGATTTCGCGGCTTCGTCGCGGGTCTTGCGCTTTCGGCATTCGTGGCGCTCGGCTACTTTGCCGGCAAATACGAAGCACCGCCGCCTGCGCCGGTTCCGATCGTTCTCGCCACAACTGCAGATGGTCTTGATTCTGGCTTCACGGTGAAGGTGAAAATAGAGAAAGCCAGCGACAACGTTCCCGACTGCCCGCCACCCCTTGCGGAACGGATCGACGCTCTCAAGCAGCAGCTTGATCTAGTCGGCATCCGCGATGAAATCAATGCCTGGCACCGGGCGCTTCCTGCAGAGCAGCAGGTTCGGTACGAACGAATACAACAGATCGCGAACGACGGTGTCACCTTGATCGAGTTCATTGCAGGTTGCTGATCGCAACTTGGGGCTTCGGTGCGGGACTTCGGTGAGATCCCATCGCTGCGTGACTCTGCTCCAATCAGTTCACAACAACTCAGCACGGACGTGATCCATGAAAGGTCTTCTGATTCTCATTCTGCTCGGTGTCGGCGGATATTTCGGTTACAAGCACTACCAGGAACGGGTCGAGGGGGCGGCACCCGAGGTCATCACCGATCCCGTCTACGCGCAGATGCGAATGGACGCGAAGATCCAGGGCCGCGAGTTCAACTTCCTGCTGCTGGGCAAGATGGCAGGCGATGAGGATTGTCGACTGCGTTCGAACCAGGCATGGAGCGACGTGATCAACGGCTGTGCCGAGTGCACGAAGCAGGCGGCCACGTGCACGGCGACGCTCGAACCCCGTTATCAGCGACTGTTCGACAACGTCGCCATCCATTCGACGTACATGAGCTTCGAGCGCGAGGCGCCGCGCGAACGTGACGGCCGCATGGTGATCTACGGACTGACGGCGGATGAGGGCGACTTCATCTGCGAACAGCTTCGCGCAAAGTTTCAGAATCACTACACCGGAAAAGTCGAGTGTGTTCACGCCCGGCGGGACTGAGCGCAGCAGGCCGGGTCTGGTATGGCGTGCGCGGCGGCGTACGGATGCTCATTCGGATCCATGTCCGTACCTGATGACCATCGCAGTTCGCGCGGCCTACCCACAGCAGGGTGCCGTGTCCTAGTATCGCCAGTTGCACTTACAACGAGAACGCGAGGGGTAGACATGGCCGCAGAGATGTGGAGGGTTCCGGTTTCCGTCGTGAAGCTCGGCAGAGGGGGATCGGTCATCGAAGACCGCGGCGTGTTGCGCAGGGCATTGACGGCCAGCAACGGCAAGTATCTGTTTTCCGAAGTGGGTGCCGGAGTCCAGTCTCTGGCGCTGGTCGGGCTGTGGCACGAAGTATTGAATTTCCTGGCGAAGCGGCCTTCGTGCGGCATCGACAATCGCATCAGGGATCTGCCCGAGATCTACATGGGCATGTGCTACTACCGCCCCGGACAGCGTTTCGTCGGTCTGTTTCCGGTTCAGGAGGCGGTGAGCGCCGTCGTCGGCCAGGTCGTGGGCATCGCGGGTGCGGGATTGGGGAATGTGCTACCCGGCGCGACCTCGCTGGCTGGCGAGATCACGAGTTCCGTGACCGAGGTGATCGGAGGCGTCAAGGATGGTCGCGACGTCTACTCGGACTCCCGCAAGGGAGTCATCAAGACGAAGTCACGTTCCAAGCCGGACAAGAACATGAGCCTGGCCGCCAATGCGGTCTACATCAAGTTCAGCTATCTGCAGGAAAAGGACATGGTGAAGATCGGCTCGAAGAGCATCAGCTTCGAGACGCTGCATCCGATCGTGCTGAAGACACTGTCCGCGCGGGCCTGATCGTGGCGCCTCCCCCCGTGTCCGCGTGGTTTCGGCGCCGGGCACCAAGGCGTTCTACATGTGCCTGAATGATGATGAAAAGACTGTCGCCGCCATGGGCGTTCTCGCGCCCGGCATCGGCGGATCGCAGCGCGAGGAGCGTATCGACGTGCCAACCAGCGGAGGCAACTGACAATGTATGCGATGAACTCCAGGAAAAAATGCCGCGAGATCGGCCTGCCCGTCCTGATCGCCGCGTTCCTGTGCATCTCACTGTTCGGAGGAGGCAGCGTGCAAGCTCAAACGCCTTTCACCGCGGGACAGCCGCAAAGCACGATGGTGCGGCAGCTCTGGTTCGGCTATCTCAACGGCGTGGAGAAAATGGAGGGCGAGCGGTGGTATTTCCGCCATCACGCGCCCGAGTTCATCCGCTGGTACGGTCCGTGGCTGCGGCGCTATGAGACCTTCAATGCTTTCGATCCGCCGGCCGACGCCGTGCAGCGCTATGGCGCGCGTCCCGGGAAATACACGGAAATGTGGTGGGGAAGCGTCGACGACTACCGCGATTCGCGCTCCGGCACCTCACGCCCCTACACCCCGGGTACCTGGAAGCTGAGCACGGAAGTCATTCTCACCGCGATGACGATGATCCCCGCCTATCCCACTGACATTCACGCCGGAGAAGAGGTCAATCCCGATGTGCCGGTGGTCCGCTGGATGCGGGTCCTGCGATATCCGGAGGGCGTGTCGCAGGAAGAGGGCGACGAGTGGTATCGCACCGTCTACGCCGAGGAAGCCAGGAAGCTCCCCGGGCTCCTCTGGTATGTCAGCTACAAGACCGTGGATTTCCGCGCGCCGCGACCCAGCGGGCCCTACGTGAAATGGCACCGCGTGGACGAGATGTGGTTTCCGGACATGGCCGCCTGGAAAAAAGCAGCGCTGGAAGGGTCGGTGAAATTCACGGCGCCGCACTGGGCAAAAGACAGGAGCGAACCGTTCGTCGAGATGTACAGCAATCTCATCCGCGTGAAACCGGATGTGGATTTCCTGCACGATCTGCCGAACATGAATCTGCGATAGCGCGGCGCCTTGAACGGAGGCGAGCGTTCCGGTAGCAGAGCGCGCTGCAGCGGCGGTGGCCTGAAAGAAAACCAACAAGTTTTTTCGGTGCCTGGTCAGGTTTCGGGCTTGTCGACCAAAGTGGCCCGGAGCGGCTTCGGGCAGGCTGAACTCATCGCTGCCGAGAATTCATCGACCGTTCGCATTGCATTCGTTGAGCTGCGAGTGTGTATCGACACATTCGCCCACGGCCCGGCGCGCCTCGCTCATGTGCCCTTTGGACATTGGCATGCGTCCAGCCAGAGGAGCAGCATCGAAGTCGCTCATTGCATTGTCCAGGTGACCGCCGCCGGGAAAATACAGTCGTCAAGGAGGCGCCGATGTTCCGCACAGATCAGGCCTCGCGCGTGGCGGCATATGCGCAGCGCCGGGGACGGATGGCACTGCTGCTGTTGCTGCTGACGCCGCTCGGTGCCAGCGCCGACCGCTTCGACATCGCCAGCTTCGAGGCTCCGGCGGGCTGGAGCCGGAAGGAGCGGGCTGATGGTCTGGTTTTCGAATCGCGGCAGGTGGGCAGCGACTCAGTCTGTCTCATGACCGTGAGCAGAGGCTATTCCGCGACGGCGTCATTGCGCGAGGAACTCGACCGTGCCTGGACTGCGGTGATGGAAGGGCGGACCTTTGCGGACGATCCAGAAACTCCCGCACCGCTGGACATCGGCAACGGCGTCACGATCGCGCGCCGCATCGCGCCCGTGCAAACCCCCAAGGGAATTTCCATTGCGGCGCTCAACCTGCTGCGCAAAGGTGATCGACTCGTGCTGGTACTCGTCTCGGTGTCCGATGGGGAGGCATGGGACCGTTGCGGCAACGTACACGGCGATTTCCTCGCCAGCATGCAACTCGACATGACGATGCCTCTCACAGAGCCCGCCGCACTTGCGAACGCAGACAGCAGTGCAACGCACCCGGACAGTACCGTGCGCCCCGACAGATTGCCGGCACAGGGCGGACCGGATCCGCAGATGGCGGCGAAGTTCAACCATTCCGTCGTCGGAGAGTGGCAATGGGTGCTGACGACGATCACCTGGGGTCCCGCACCGGTGAAGTTCCGCCATGTGTTCAATATCCGCTTCGAGCGCGACGGCAAGTATCGGATCGCGTCGCAAAACGTGCCGACCGAGACCGGCACCTATCGCCTCGACGGGCAGCGCATCCTGATGCGGCCGACGAGCGGCGCTGACTATGTGCTCGACTGGTACTTCGGCACGCACCCCGAGGCCAGCGCCAACTGGGGCCTGATCCTGCGGTCGAACGTGGATTGGGCCGCAGGCGACACGGGGGAGTGGCGCGCGTTCAAGCCGCCTGAATAGTCCGCCAGCGGCAAGGCGTACGGATTTGAGAACGCGCCTGGAACAGGCAGTTGGAGAGGGTGCGGCATCCATGCCTCTGCGGTGTACGCGTCGAGAGAATTGCGGCACACGAGTTTCTGGGTAGCTCTGCGAGGAATCCGCGAATCCGCGGCACCGCCGCTCCCGCGCGTTGGCGGTCATCTCCGCCCTGCAGCGAGAAGGAAATTCTGTTTAGGGTGGCTGTCGATACAGAAGATACACGGGCGCACGCCGTGGCCCAGGCAGTGTAGAAAGCAGACGCATCTTCCGCAATGGCATGCAGCGCAAAGTGCGACTCAAATGCGCGCGCCCGAAATCCGGGTCACGCATCTGATCTGCGAGGACAAATGAACACGACTTTGCATGGCCTGCTACTTGGAATCGTCGTCAGCACCGCATGGAGCGCTCCACAGAGCATGAGTGGAACGTGGAAGATCACCGTCGAATCCGCGTCCGCGGGCACGACGAAAGCCTCGTGGGTACTCGAGC
This sequence comes from Povalibacter sp., assembly GCF_036735925.1. NCBI lineage: Bacteria > Pseudomonadati > Pseudomonadota > Gammaproteobacteria > Steroidobacterales > Steroidobacteraceae > Povalibacter > Povalibacter sp. The sequence goes on along the minus strand of NZ_DAINNK010000020.1, from coordinate 33,927 downwards.
AGTCGGATGAGGAGATCGCCGGTGTCTACGAAGGCCTGTTCGGCACGGCGCCCATCGCAGGCACGCTGAAGGGCGATCACGTGAACCTGGTCGTCGAGACCGAAGTACAGGGCGTACCTGTCCAGGTGGTCTACGCCGCAACGCTCATGGGAAATACCGTGAAGGGCAGCATCACGGTGACGGGATATGGCGAGGGAACGTTCACCGGTACAAGAGAATAGCTCCCGGAAACACGCGCCGATTTCCGGATGGCCATCGGATGCGCAGCACGGCGCGTGTGGATCTCCGCGCCGTGCTGCGCGTAAACTCCGCTCGCGATCGAACAATCACAACAATCATGCATCGCGCCTCGTCGCGAGCCGACGTCCCAATGAACCAACCAACGTCTCCATCGACCGCGCGCTGGACCTGGCTCGGCGTTGCGATCGCATTGTTCGCGGTCCCGATCATCGCGGCGGGATTTCGTCACCTGTCGACGGATTTCACTACGGACAGGGACCGGGCGGCGTACTGATCGCGCTGCTGATGGGAATCGCATTGACCAGCGTGTACCTGTGGAAGCGGAATGTGGTCGCGGTCATGCTGGCGCACTTCCTGGTCGATTTCATTCCGATTATCGTCCTGCCGCTGCTGTCCGGCGACTGATCCGCCACGGCAGGTTCAAGTCACAGAAGGAGTCGCGGTCACATGACGATCAGCGCGCCAGGCTTCGTTCGGTTCCTGATGCTGATGGCTGCCGCTGCGTTTGCCGGCCCTGCCGCTGCTCGGCCCGTCGTGATCGAACTCTTCACATCGCAGGGCTGCAGTTCCTGTCCGCCGGCCGATATGTTGCTCGGCGAGCTGGCGAAGCGGCCCGATGTCATTGCGCTCGCGTATCACGTGGACTACTGGGACGATCAGGGCTGGAAGGATCGTTTCTCGATTCCTGCTGCTGCGCAGCGCCAGCGCGGCTACACGCGCAGATTGTCGAGGGCTGGTGTGTTCACGCCGCAAGCGGTGATCAGCGGCGACACGAGCCTGATCGGTTCGAATCGATCCGCGATGAATGAAGCGCTGGCGGAAAAGCGCGATACGCTGGCGATTGCGCTGTCGAAGTCCGGCAGCCAACTCGTGATCGATCTGCCCGAGCGTTGGCGGGAGACGCTGGACGTCCACGTCGTGTCGTATCTCGAGCAGGCGGTGACACTGCCGGGTCGCGGCGAGAATGCGCGTCGCGAACTGAAGGAGTACAACATCGTTCGTTCCTTCCGGTCTCTGGGCAGGTGGAACGGCGCGCCGCAGCGAATGAAAACGCCGCTCGCGTCCCTGCCGGACGATGCAACTGCCGTCGCGGTGCTGCTCCAGCGTCCGCAGCAGGGCGCCATTGCAGGCGCCGCCACGATCAGTCTGCGCAACTAGCGGCGCCAAAGCCGCAGCGACGCCGGTAGTTGGACCTGGCGCTCCCTGAGGGCAGTCGGGGTTTCTCTGCAGCGACAACCGGCCAGAATTCGCCCCCGACCATCACTCCGCGGCCCGATTCCTCGGCTATGCTGCGGCTCATCGAACAACAATGAATCAGTCTCGGCCCAGGGAGTCTTCCAAGTGAGATCGACACGGCTGTTCCCCGCCATCTGCGGCAGTCTCATCTTCGTTGCGACACTCGGCGCGCAGGCCGCGGCATCGCTCTCGGGAACGTTGCAGGCGCAGGTGCGCAAAGCGACGTTCGAGATCGTGATGCAGAAGCCCGAGGTCGACTCGCTCTCGTACGAAAAGCCGTTGCCGCTGGATCTGCTGCCTTTCAAGGAGCGCAACGAGAAGTACGTGTCGATCGGTTCCGCGTTCGCCATCGGCGACAATCGTTTCGTGACCGCGGCGCATGTGCTGTCGCGCGGCTTCCGCACCCAGTTCGGCGAGCCGGCGGTGCGCAAGTCCGATGGCTCGGTTCATCCGATCAGCCTCGTTCACAAGTTGTCGACGCAGCAGGACTTCGTCGTGTTTTCCTGCGACACCTGCGGCGCGGATGCTGTCCTGAAGGTGAATCGAGAACCGGCGCTCGATTCCGGGGTTTTCGCGGTCGGCAATGCCCTCGGCGAGGGCATCATCATTCGCGACGGTCTGCTCACGTCGATGACGCCGGAGACGCGCTATGGAAAATGGAAATGGCTGCGCTTCTCGGCCGCCGCGTCGCCCGGCAACAGTGGCGGTCCGTTGCTGGACGCCCAGGGACGCGTCATCGGTGTCGTGCTGCGCAAGTCGGAAAGCGAGAATCTAAACTACGCGCTGCCGATCGCCGAACTGCTGGACGCGCCGGAGAACGTGGGTCAGCTCGACTCGGAGATGCGCTACCGGCTGCCGTTTCTCAGCGTGCCCACTTCAGGCCACCGAGAGAAAACCATCGAGCTGCCGCGCACGTACGCGGAAGTCGGCACCGAGGTCATGGCGTTTTCCGACGACTTCATCGATGCGATGTGCAAAGAACTTCTGCAGAAGAATCCGGACACGATGTTTCCGCGCGGCGACGGCGCGGCGCAACTGCTGCAGCTGAACATCGGCATGGAGAGCCTCGCCGTCATTGCGCAGAAGGAGGATGGCATGTGGGACGCGTACACCGGCGAGAATCCGCAGTCCGTTCAGCTCGCGGAGAACGGCTACGTATCGGCGTCACAGTTCGGGCGCCTGCTCCTCGTCAAGATCCGGCGCCCCGATTCGGCGGATGCGGCGCAGTTCTATAGGGACTCCACGGCCTACATGGACACGCTGCTCAAGGGCTGGTTGTGGAAGCGGGCGGTCGGTCGCGATCAGGTGCGCATCACTTCGCTGGGCAACGCCAGGGATGAATCGGTGCACGTCGATACCTACGGGCGCAAATGGCAGGTGCGCAAGTGGAACATCGAGTATCAGGACGTGGTGGCGCTATCCGTCGCTCTGCCGACGCCCGAAGGCTACGTCGGCATGGTCGGCTGGGCCGCGACCGCCGGCGAACACGACCTGATGGTCGATCTGCGGTCCACGACCGATTTCGTCCACATCTCGCTTGGGGGAACGCTCAGGCAGTGGCAGGACTATCTCGCGCGCACCGATCTGCTGCCGCGTACGATGAGCGAGTCCAGCCTGGCTTTCGATTTCGGCAAGCGTCTGAACTTCCGCTCGCGAAAATTTGCGTTCAGCTATAGCGAGGCGCAGCAGAAAATCCTGCCGACCAGTCGCCTGCTGCTGACGACCAACTACGTTCCTGACGCCAACGGTTTCACCTGGGATGTCACGGGCCTGTCGGCCGTGGAGGATGCCGCCGGCGATGCGGTCGTCGTGATCAACCGCCTGAATGCGCCGCCGCCGGGTCTGCCGCAGAACTACGGCGTCGAGTGGCAGAAGATCGTCCGGCGGCAACAGCCGCTGGATGGCAAGGTGCAGATGGAGGGTGGTGTGTCGACCATCGGCACGGTCCATCCCTATCCGCAGGGCAAGGCGCCCACCGATCCTTCCGTGCTGTACACGCTGGTGTACGCCAAAACCGGTGCCTTCAAGGACCGGGCGATGCAGGCGGAACTGAAGAAGTGGTCCAGCGGCCTGCAGATCCTCGAGTAGATCGTCGTAGCTGCTTACGGCACCGACACAGCATCCGCGTGGCTGATCAGCCCCTTCCAGTCGGTCACGGAATCGGTGCTGCACGAGAACCCGCTCTTGTAGATGCCGATCTTGGTCCCCTTGCGCACGATGCTGCCGTTCTGTGGCGCGGGATAACAGAAAGCGATCTTCTGCTTGAAGCCGACGATCCTCACACCGAGCAGTTTGTTCAGCGCCGTCAGCAGGCCGGTCGACTGGCCGGCCTTGCAGCCGTACAGCACGAAGACGGCGTCCTTCGCAAAGCGGTCGCGCACGTCATCCAGCGTGTAGGTCTTGTTGCCGTAGGTGAATGACAGGCCGCTGGCTGCGTAGCCGTCGATGTCCTGCCTGGTCACGAAGACGTCGAAGATCACATCGCCGTCCGTGGTGTTGCGGCCCATGATGCCGACGGTGTCCGAGTCCGCGTGCGTCATGAAGTTCACGCGCTTGATGCTGCGCGGCGCGTACTTCACCAGCTCGCCCATGATGGCTTCGAAGTTGCCCATGCCGTTGTTGGCGTTGCTGCCCATGACGGCGAGGAAGTCCACGGTGGCCGGGCTCCACTTGTTGTTGGTGCGCTGCTGGATTTCCTGGGCGTCATCGAGCTTCGGATCCCAGACGAAGTAGCCGGCCAGGTTCACTTCGCCATTGGCGGGCGAGGGCGGCGTACCGCCGCCGCCCTTGAGCGCATCGCCCGCCTGTTCGTACGCAGCGTTGATGAAGTTCTGTCCGGACGTGCCCATGCCGCCCCAGTTGGCCGCGAGGATGCCGGGGTTCTGCGAGTACTGCCACGAGCTGCCGGGCATCGAATCGCTGAAGACCATCATGCCGTTCGACAGCGGCATGGGTTCGCCGCCGCCGGAAGAACCGCCGCCTTCGACGGCATTGACGCTGCCGCCGCCAGCACCATTGCTTTGGGCAGGCGGCGCCGGCTGTTTGGTCTTGTCGAAGTAGTTGATCTTCGCGCCGTCCTGCGAGTGACTGCTGGCTGCGGGTCCACCGCCGCCGCCACCACCACCGGCCATGCCGCCGGTGTAGACACTGGCCGCCGTGCGCGCGAGATCCTTGATCATGTCCGCCGCGATGCGCTGTCGCTCGGTGGTCGCCTGCAGCTGGTTCTGCTGATTGACGCCAGCCTGTTGCGCGGCTGCGGCTGCACCGGCTGCGCTGGCCTGCAAGCCGGCCTGCGCCAGTCCGATCGTCGCCTGCAGTCCGCTCATGTCGCGGAACATGTTGCCGTTCTGGATCGCCGCGAGCGCAGCGGCCGTGCCCACCGGATCGGGCAGGCTCGTCGGCTGCGTGATGCTGATGATGGGGTTCGACAGCTGTCCCGGTTTCACATCCTCCGGCGCTTGCCGCGAGCCGGTCTGGATGGCCGCGATCTCCGGCGGCTGGATCGGAATCGGCGAGTCCTGCCAGTTCCAGAAGCGCGTGATGTCGAGCTTCTCCGCGCAGTTGAATCGTCCCAGCACCGCTTCCGCAAACGTTCCGCCCGTGCCGAGCGGCACGATGTCGCTGCGAATCGAACCGATGCGGATGCCGCGTTCCTCCAGCCATTTCTGCCAGGACGCATCGTGTTCCGAATCGCTGTTCATGCGGAAGGCGAGGAAGTTGCCGATGAAGCGGATCGGGCGCGGATCGATGAGCTGCGACACCGGCACCAGCCGGTCGCCCGCCTGCACGCCGAAGCCCGACAGCAAGGTCGCGAGCTGCGTGCTGTCGAGCGAGCGGAAGACGGCCTGGCTGTAGTGCAGCTTGTTGGCGTTCAGGTGCTGCTTGAGATTGCTGTTCACGCCGCCGGTCGAGAGCTGCACCAGTCGCGTCTCGCCGCTGGTGCCGGCAGGAATTTTCACCGCCGGCAGTTCGAACGGAAAACGCACGCCGTTGCGGTTCAGCGTCAGCGTCATCATTCCCGAGACTTCGTTGCTGGCATTGCTGCCGGCGATGGCGATGCGCACGATGTCCATCAGCGCGACCGGCGCCTGCGGCGTCACCTCGACGCGTCCGCCGGCGCGCTTGTAGAACACCGGCTTCAGCGCCGCATCGCCCGAGACGGTGGCGTTCTCCACCAGCACATCTGCGGGCAGATAGAGCGCGTTCGAATCCGGCCGCAGCACGCTGCGATCGAGCAGGCTCGCGAGCCTCGCGACCTGGTCGCTGGCCCACAGATGATCGTTCGCGAGCTGCACGGCGGGGATGTAGGCAGACGCGCGTATCTGCAGCGGCGCCGCGGCGAGCAGCTTCGCTTCCTCGGCAGCCGGCTGGTCGTCTTCGTCGGCAGCGATCGCCAGCGCCACCGGCTTCAGGGCCGCCGCCCTCAATGTGACCCTCGGCTTCGACACCGCTTCGCGCAGGAAGATGTTCAGGTTCTTGTCCAGTGCGGAGAACTTCGCCGTGCGATCGGGCGATACCTCGATCACATCGAGATTGCGCAGAGCGTCGCGGATGTCCGGCGCCAGCGCCGCGCGCGCCAGCGACGGCCGGAACGAACGCACCACGTCGTCCTTGTTGAAATCGACGAGCTGCAACGGGATGAACACCACGCGGTCGGCCCGGCGCAGCATCACCTCGACGCGATAGATCTGCACCACTTCGTAGTACTGCACCGTCAGTGCATGCATGTGGTTGTAGTTGGTCAGTACGCGGGTGCTGACCTGTTCGTGCTCGGACTGCGCCACTTCCTTGACCACGGAAGCGCGGCGGCTGCGGCTGGAATGCGCATGCTGGTGAGTCCGATCGTTCACGTCCTGCATCATGGTGCTGCCGATCTCGCGATGGCCCCACGACGAGGAATAGCTTTCGGCGCTCGATTCATTGCTGGCCCGCGAACTCGAGAAGGCGGTGGAGCCGCTCGGTCCACCGAACAGGCCGCCCAACGGCGCACTGATGTCGAGCGATCCCGCCTCGCCGGACTGCGAGGACTTGCTGGACGTATTCGTCGCGGAGAAGCCGCCCTGTGCCTCGTCGGCGACGGCGCTGGTGACTTCGCTGATCGAGCGGTTGTGCGAGGTATCGCTGGTCAGGTCATCCGTTTCCTGGATGACCTCGGTCTGTCCCGCGCGGCTCTTGCGCGACCAGTCGATGACGGCGATGCGCGTGCTCTCGCCGGGCCCCAGCGCCGTGCTGTGCAGCAGCTGTCCGAGCGTCACGGCCTGCGCATACCAGGATTGATTGAAGGTCAGCAGCGCGCCATAAGCCACGTGCTTGAAGCCGGCGTTGAGCTGCGTGAGCTTGTCGATGCTGATCGGCGTGAACGCCTCGCTCGCGAGATCCACCAGCGCGTCGTTGGGGCCGAGCCGGATCTCATCCATGAGCAGCGTGGTGTACTGCACACGCTCGGTCGGATATTCACCCGACTTCGGAATGAGATCGGCAGGCGTGTCCGGATCGAACTCGGGCTGGTTCTCCGGAAAATAGACCGACTCCAGAATGAACGTCGCTGCGCGATAGGGTGGAAACAGCGAAAGGTCGCGAACGACGGCAGTATCGAGCGCGGCGGCGATCGCATCCGCCTCGGCTTCCGGCACGGTCTGCAGGATGCTGATGGGGCGGAACTGCAGCTCGTTGAGCGCATGCCCCTGCATCTGCCCTTCACGCACCAGGTCTGCCGGCGGAACTCCGTGCTGCGACATGGCGGCACGCGAATCGGTGCCGGCCGCCGTGAGTTTCGCCGCATCGTCGAAGACCTTCGATGTCGCCAGGTCGAACACCGATGTGATGTCCAGCGTGGCGAGCGCTGCTTCCACCCCGTCATCGACGCCGAGCAGAACCGACGTGGGCTTGCGCAACAGTTCTCGCGCATCGAGCGTCCTGAACTCGTTGCGCACCAGAGCTGCAATCTGCTGTGCGCGTGACAATTGCGCCATGACTCACGCCTCCGTGTCGATGACGGGGCAGAGCGTGACGCGCGGAACCGTTGCGGCTCAATTGTCCGCACGGGCATCGCCCCATTGGGATGTGCGGCGGTTTGGTTTACGCTCGCTGTCCGTTGCAGACAGGCAGGGAGTGCATATCAGCATGTCGATCAGAACGATAAAGGGAGTGGTCTGGATCGCAGTGGCAATGGCAGTCGCGATGATCTTCGCCATCGCATCGCCTTCATTCGATCGCAACGAATCTCTCGCGTTGTTTATCGGCGCGTGTGCCGTGCTCGTCGTTGTCATCCTCTGGTATCGGCGAGTCATGCCCGCTGCCGAAGCGCGCGAAGAGGAAGAGCGGGCGGCGCAGGTGGCTGCACTCAAGCAGCAGGTCGCGCTTGCCGGTCAGCCGGTCGAAGTCAGGGCGTCGACCGGCATGCCGTTGCTCGTACTGATGCTGTCGATCGCCGCTGCAACCGGATATGCGGCGTTCACGACGCCGGGCCTCGAGTCCAAGGCGATGTTCGCTGCGGCGATTGTCCTTGCGGTGTTCGTTGCATGCTTTTCCATTCCTGCCCTCGGTAAACCCGCGCTGGTGATTCAGCGCGACGGCTTGTCCACTGCCGTGATGGGGGCCTTCGGCTGGGAGGAGATCGAATCGATCGGCCTGCGCAGTCAATCGAACAACGGTGCCACCTCGCATTCGCTGCATATCGGTGTTCCCCGGTTGCATGAAAGAGAGAGCTCGTTGAGTTTTCTCTCCAGGATGAGGACGCGCATGACGCGTGGTGCGGAACGCAACTTCGTGGTCGTGCTGCTGACTTTTCCATCGCATCCCGCGACCGTGGTTCATGCGCTGTGCCATGCCTTGTGGAAGGAGCGCACCGGCCGCACGAGTCTGGCGACGAGTGCGCCGTCGCAGGCGCTCATCGAGATGAAACGGTGCGCCGATGAGCAATTCGCAGCGCTCGAGCGCGCTGGAGAGCTCGCCAAAACAGATCCCGAGGAAGCGATGAAGCTGCTCGATGAGCTGAAGCAGAAGTTCCCGCCGCAGCAACCGCCGCCGCGCCGCCCGCTTGCAGCCGGCAGGAAGGCGAAGGTCGATGCGCTCATGGCCGAAATCAGTACTGTCGATCCACGGGATGAAGTTGCCCGCAAGAAGGTCGTCGACAGGCACGTCAAGGCCGAGGTGCGCCGGGGCACGACCATGGCCATGATCCTCATCATCGTGGGATTCGCGCTGGTGATGACGGTAGCCGTGCTCTGGAACGGCTGACAGTCTGCTGACCACGCTTCGGTCGTCTGCTTCCGCATGCGTTGCGCGTAGCCGTCCATCCGCTTACTGTTGCCGGCCTATGCGCATCGCAACATTCAACGTGAACAGCATTCGTGCCCGGCTGGAAAGTCTCCAGCGCTGGCTCAGCGAAACCTCGCCCGACGTCGTGTGCCTGCAGGAACTGAAGGCCTTACACGAAGCGTTTCCAGAAAGCGCCATTCGCGAGGCGGGTTACGGCGTCATCTGGCATGGGCAGAAGAGCTACAACGGCGTGGCGATTCTCGCGAAGGGCTGCGAACCGGTGGAGATCCGCCGCGCGCTGCCGGGCGATCCCGAGGATCAGCACAGTCGCTACATCGAAGCCGTCGTGCGCGACGTCGTCATCGGCTGCCTGTATCTGCCGAACGGCAATCCCGCGCCCGGACCCAAGTTCGATTACAAGCTGCGCTGGCTGGAACGGCTCATCACGCACGGCGCCGAACTCTTCGGCAGCGAACGTCCCGTGGTACTCACGGGCGACTACAACGTCATTCCCACCGGCAACGACGTCTACAAGCCGGAGCGCTGGGTGGACGATGCGCTGTTCCGCGTCGAGACGCGCGAAGCCTTCGGACGGCTGATGGCGCAGGGCTGGACCGATGCGCTACGACATCTGCACCCGGACGCGACGATCTACACGTACTGGGACTATTTCCGGAACTCGTACGAGCGCAACACCGGGCTGCGCATCGATCATCACCTTCTGAACGCCGCCGCCGCGCGTCGATTGACGAGTGCCGGTGTCGACCGCGACGTGCGCGGCTGGCCGAAAGCGAGCGATCACGCGCCGACGTGGATCGAACTGGCCGACTGACACTCGACCGCAGCGCCGGCGCATCGCGAATCACGATCCACGATCTTCCGGGAACTCTGCCCGTTGCGATTGATCTTACGATCTCCCTGACGAAGGAGATTGCAGATGAAATGCCCGGTGTGTCCCGATGCCACCCTGTCGATGTCCAATCGCGAAGGCATCGAGATCGATTACTGCCCAGCCTGCCGCGGCGTATGGCTCGACCGCGGCGAACTCGACAAGATCATCGAGCGTTCGGCCGGCGAGTCTCAATCCCGCGGCGAGGCAAGACAGGAAGCACCCTATGCGCCCCGCGGCCGGGATGACGATCGCTACCGCGAGCGCGACTACGACGACAGGTATCGCGATCAGAACTATCAGAAGCGGAAACGCAAGGGGCTGCTGGGCGAGCTGTTCGACTTCGATTGAGGCGCGTTCACTCGACGGACTGATAACGGCGTTCGCGATACAACCAGGCGGGCATCAGCACGTTGGCCAGCGCCCGCCGGGCCGCTCCCGCATTCGCCGTCGGCGCCGGTTCCAGCGTACGGGCGGCCCGGTCGTAGAGGAATTCGCGCGAACCGCCATCGGGCAGCAGCACCGTGACCTGGTTGTCCTCCATCCACGCATAGTTGCGGTCGAACTGCATCATGGCGCGCGGTCGTACCGGCGCCGGTGAGTTGCCGAACTCGGGAAGAGTGCGGGTGAGGTCGCGTCCGGGAAAGGGATGATGGCTGTCGATGCCGAGCAGCGACAGCAGCGTGGGAGCGAGATCGATCTGGCTGACGAGGGAGCGGACGCGCAGCGGCTGCGTGTCCGCTCCCAGGATCACGCCGGGGATGTGGAACTTGCTGACGGGCACCAGTTCATCGCCGTACACGCGCGTGTCATGGTCGGCGACGACGAGAAAGAGCGTGTTGCGCCAGTAGTCGCTGCCGCGGGCGCGGTCGATGAACCTGCCGAGCGCATGATCGGCGTAGCGGACGGCGTTGTTCACCGTCTGTTTCTCCGCGTCCACGAGTTCGATCCGTCCGTCCGGGAACTCGAACGGCGAGTGATTGCTGGACGTGAACACCAGCATGAAGAAGGGATGGGCGCCGGCATCCAGCGCGCGGATGCGCTGGTCGGCCATGGCGAACAGGTCTTCGTCGGATACGCCCCAGCTGCCGACGAACTGCGGCGACTTGAAATTCTGGCGATCCACCACCGTGTGGAAGCCGTTGCCGAGAAAGAACCCGCGCATGTTGTCGAAATGCGATTCGCCGCCGTAGACGAACTCGTTGCGGTAGCCGGCGCGTCGCAGAACGCTCGCCAGCGTCTCGAAGCCCTGCTGCGACTTCGACAGCTTCACCACGCTCAGCGCCGGCGTCGGCGGAAAGCCCGCGACGATGGCTTCGATGCCGCGCACCGAACGCGTCCCGGTGGCATAGAGCTGGTCGAACCAGATGCCCTGCGACGCCATGCGATCGAGGTTGGGCGTGATCGGCCGGCCGCCGAGCTGCTGCACGAAGCCGGCGCCGAGGCTTTCTTCGAGCACGATCACGAGATTGAGCGGCGCATCGCGTCGCACGCTGGCGAACTGCCGATGCAGCGTCGGGTACTTGTCGGAAGTGAAGCTGGTCGAAGGCAACGCCATTCCTTCGCGAACCTGCTGCACCATGTCTGCGAACGGCAGCGAACCGTACATTTCGCTCGACCGGGTTTCGTTCTTCAGGCCATAGAGCGCCGACAGCACGGAGTACGTCGAGTTGACCACCAGGCTGTTGACCATCGCGTCGTCGCACAAGGCGAACGAGGCGATGTTGGCGGGCCGGTGCTGGAAGCTGGAGCGGATCAGCACGAACAGCAGGAGCACCGCGAGCGGCCATACCAGCAGGATGGTGCGCGTGTGCCAGGGAGTGAGGCTGGCGGGATATTTCCTGAAGTAGCGGAACGACCCCCAGATCACTGCTGCGCTGGCGATGGCCGTGCACAGCAGCAGGCCGCGGTAGCCGTTCCACAGCATCGCGGACACTTCGCGCGGATACACCAGGTACTCGACGAAAAGCCGGTTCGGCCGGCTGTCGTATTCGATCAGGAACTGCGGTGTCGCGAGTTCGAGAAAGAAGACCGTGACCAGGCAGACGCCCAGCCATACGCTGGCTATGCGCACCCACAGCTGCACGCGCCCGAGCGCCAGAAACAGCGGCAGCGCCAGCACGGCAGGGGCGGCGCAGAGTGCGATGGTCATGAGATCGTTGCGCAGACCCTGCAGCAGCAGCAGCCACAGATCATCGGTCGCATCGACACGCTGCCACTGCCAGGCGATGAGCGCGCCGCGCGACAACGTGAGCGCGATGACAGCGAGCAGCGCAAAGCCGCCGACGCACGAGTAGGGGCCCAGCCTGCGTACGGGCTGATCGAGCGAACGCACGGATGCGAGGGCTGTGCCGAGCCTCGGCAGGGCAATGCTGATCATGATCTCGTTTCCCGCCTGTGCAGCGACGGACCGGCGTGTCGCAGGCGCATCGGCTCACGTTCTGGTTATTGATTCAGCGACCGCCGATGGCGTCCGGCGCGAGCGCAGTGCTTGTCAGCGTTCCCCGAAACTGCCTCCCCCCCGGGAACGCCGCTGCATTGTATGGAAGCGCCCGCAGCAGACGGAATCAGGCCATCCCTGTCACGACGCGGGAGACTAACGGGATTTCTCTTCATCCGCACAGGTGCGGCCCGGAAGGCGGTACGAAACGTGATGGAGGTCGCGTGGTTTCCTGCGCGGCGCCCGCATCTGCGGATTTGTACTGATTCTTGCGCGATCCGGAATCGCAGCATCCTACGGCCCGCCGCCGCCGTGGCGGCGATCCAGTACACACGACCAGTGTCGGCAAGGGAGTGCTTGCATGAGACTGTTCAGCCATCGGAGAGAACGACCATGCAGCCACCCAACCTGACCCAGAACCTCATCCTGGCGCAGTACGCCGTCAAGCACGTCGAAACGATCATGAGTCAGGGCCCCGGTGCCTTCAATCGCGACGAGTCGCTCATCCACCGGGTGCTGGCCGACAGGGCCAGGGCGAATCAACCCTTCCCGCAGCCGCTGCAGGGGCCCGAACCCGGGCCTGCGAACTGGCTGGAAGCGCAAAGCAGAAAGCTGATCGACTCGCCGTGGGTCGCGAACCAGAAGGCGTTGACCGCGCAACGAGACGAGTTGCTTGGCAAGGCGAAGGACGAGAAGAAGGCCGAGATACAGAAGGCGCGCGATGTGCAGAAGGAGAAGCTGTTCCATACGATCAAGCATGCCGATCCCGTCATGCATACGTTGATGATGGCGTGCGAAATCGAGAAAACCGGCCTCGGCAACTGCGGCGAGCAGTCCATGGTCGCATTCAAGTACCTGGTGACGAAGTCGGCGCCGGGTCTTGCGATCATGCAGATCAAGGGCGGCAATCATGAATTCGTGGTGATCGGAATGGACGTGACCGTGCCGGCGATCACCAAGGGGTCGCTGACCTTTCCACCGAAATGGGGGCACAATGCCGTGGTGTGCGATCCGTGGTACCACGAATGGTTCGAGGTCGGGTCGCTGGACTGGCAGCCGAAAATGAAGCGGATACTGGGCGAGACGCTCAACATCGCACCGCAGAGTCCGCAGCTGAACAAGAGAGAGGTCGTGAGCAGCGATCAGCTGCAGCGCTACGCCAAGGAAATGACGAAGGAATGGCAGTTCGAACGTTGCGTGTGGCTGCCGCACGGCACGCCGGATCTCATCGAGTTCGCCAGCGTGAACAGAAATTCCATTCCTCTGCAGCAGATGCGCGCACCGCACTTTCAGGGTCATCCGCTTTGATGCCGAATCGATGCCCGGTTTCCGGATCGGTGGCGAGGCTGATGCGTACAAGTCATTTCGGGGATTCATGCATGCGAAATTTTCCGCTCCTGACTCTGCTGCTCCTTCTCTGCATGGCCCTGCTGTCGGGCTGTGCATCGGCGCCGGCGTATACGAGCACCTGGAAATCACCCGAAGCGACGCCGTTGGGATTCAAGGGCCAGAAGGTCGTGGCCGCCGTCATTGTCAAAGACGATGACCAGCGCCGCCTCGCAGAGAACAGGCTGGCGCAGCAGATCGCCGCCTACGGCGCGGAGGGACGAACCATGCACTCGCTGCTGCCCGGAGCGGCTCCCGGCAACGAAGCAGCGATTCGCACGGCGCTGGAAGCCGCCGGTGTGAAGGGACTGATCGTGCTGCAACCGATCTATATCGACCGGGATGTCCGCGTAACGCCCGCCTACGAGGGGGGCGGCAGTGCAAGCCTCTGGGGCAGCAACTACGGTTCCGGCTTTGCGTTGTCGTACTCCTCGCCCCGCGAGGCCTCGGTGAGCGAAAAGACCGTCGTGTATCTCGAAACGCGCGTGTACTCGCTCGACCAGAACAGGCTGGTCTGGGCCGGCCAGAGCAAGTCCACCAACCCGGAGACGCTGACCGAGCTGATCGAAGGGATCAGCGCAGCCACGGTATCCGAACTCGAGAAAGCGGGATTGGTCAGGCAGCAGGCATCACCGTGAGGAGGGAACGACGGTGAGACCGCAGAACGCTGACTGGGCAACTGCCTGCGGGAAAGGCGCTCCTGTGCTCATGTGGCCGGGGTATGCACCAATGGCTTTTCAGTATCCGCTTTCCGGACTTGGCTGGTCCGCGCTCTTTTCTCAACAGCTCGCGCTCGAAGACCTGGGATCTGCGCATCCGGCGCGGGTGGCCTGGGTGATCGATACGCCCGGCATGCGCGAACTCAAGGTGGGCGCGATCGACGAGGGACTGCGTTCGACCTACACCGACATCGAACGACTGGCGGAGCAGTGTCGATTCCGGGATTGCGATCATCGGCGTGCCGCCGGTTGTGCGATTGTCGCCGCAGATCGCGGCCGGGAATAGATGACGAAGCCTAGATCTCGGGCTGGCGCCACAGCCACAGCGCCACGACCAGCATCAGCAGCGGTGCGCCGACTCGCAGCCACAGCGGCGCCGGCGCGAACTGCAGGCCGATCGCGCTGACGGCCATCATCGATGTCGAGGCCATTTTTGCCTTGCGCGGAATGACGCCGCGTTCACGCCACACGCGGATGTGTGGACCATACGTCGAATGAGCAAGCAGTCGCTGTTCCAGCACCGGCCATCCCTTGCCGCCCGCCCACGCTGCCAGAATGAGGAAAGGAACCGTCGGCAGAACCGGAATGGCGACGCCGATGATGCCGAGCCCGAGCGCAAGCAGTGCGGTGAGGCGCCAGAGCAGGATCTGGGTCGAGCGGAGCATGCGGCATTCTACTGCTCGAGCCGCTGCGAGAATCCCTGAACGATCGCAAGTGCAGGGATGCTGTCGGTTTGCTGCATTCTCACGCTATAGTCGATCTGCGTTCTAATAACGGCTCCGGATCATCGGTTGCAGTTCGCCGATGCCAGAAGGAGCGTGCCAAGGAAAGCGCTCATGTCTCAAGCACGGTTCTCTGTGTATGCCGCTCTGATTGCCGGTCCGCTGTGTGTAACAGCTGGCGCGGCCGAGATGGTCCGCGACATCAACACGGTTTCGATAACTGCCAGCAATTCCTCCAGTGCGCCTCTCGACATCGGGTCGGTCGCCGTATTTGCATTGGACGATGGCATCCACGGCCTCGAATTGTGGGCGTCGGATGGGACGGCTGCCGGTACGACGCTCGTGCGAGACATCAATCCCGGTGCAGCGTCGTCGGGCGTGGAATCACTCACGGCGATTGGCAACGTAGCCTATTTCTGGGCCGACGATGGCACGAACGGCAGAGAACTCTGGCGCTCTGACGGAACGAAGGCAGGCACATTCATCGTGGCGAATATCGGCCCTGGCGCTGCCGACTTTGGCGGCTGGTACGTCATCAGCCGGCCGATTCACACGATGAACGATATTCTCTATTTTCAGGCTGACGATGGTCAGACGGGTGGAGAGCTGTGGCGATCCGACGGCACCAGAGCCGGGACATATCGGCTGTCCGACATCCGCCCGGGATCTGCCGGTTCCGCCCCGGAGCGTTTCGTCTTGGCAGGTCCGAGATTGTTCTTCACCGCTGACGATGGCGTGCATGGACGCGAACTCTGGAGTACCGATGGGACGCCGGCCGGTACGTCGTTGGTGTTCGATGTCGCTCCAGGAGCTTCTGACGGGTCTGACTCGTATGACGTCGCCGTCGTCGGCGACTCTCTTTTTTTCATGGGCACCAATCCGGCATATGGCAGCGAACCGTGGCGTGTGTCCGTCACGGGTACCGGGGCTGCGATGGTCGCCGATATCAACACGGTGCGGAATCCTCCGGTTCCTGCGCGTACCCTGGGGTCGGAGCCGGCCTATTTCACACCGGTTGGCGACGGCGTCGTCTTCACTGCGCTGACGCCGGTATATAACGCGACGCGCACAGATTACGTTCTGGTCTGTCGCCTTTACTACGTTGACGCCGCAGGCTCCTCGATCACGGTGCTTGTCGACTCGATGCCTTCGGTCGCGATATATCCGTTTCTCACAGTCGGGCGCCAATTGCTGTTTCGCATGGCAATCGATTCCTATTCAGAACTGTGGGTGACCGACGGGACGAGCGCCGGAACCCACCCGTTGCGCCCGGGCGGGCAGAGCCTGACGCCAGCGGCGACCACGTCTGCGACGGTCGTCGATGGCGATACCGCCTATTTCTATGCGTCCACCGGCGGCCCCGGCTCGCCACAAAGCATCTGGCGTACCGATGGCACCGCTGCAGGGACGCGCGAGTATGCAGCACTACCCCAGCCAGCCATTGCCGCGGAACTGGTGAAGCTGAACTCAAGGCTCTATTTCCCTGCCGGGCACTTTTCCGACAGCGCCGGCGGCGAACTATGGACCACCGACGGCACATCCGCCGGTACACAGCGGGTCGCCGATATTCATCCGGGGCCGGGCAGTTCATCCGTGCGGGATCTGGCCGTTGCGCGTGGCCGTTTGTTCTTTCGTGCGGATGATGGGGTTACGGGACTGGAGCTGTGGGTTTCCGATGGTTCGGCAGCGGGAACGATCAGTCTGGGTGATCTGAATCGTTCCCTTCGAACTGCGAGTTCAAAACCTTATGCACTGACTCCCGCGGCGGGTGGCTTGCTGTTCGTGGCTGATGATGGCGTGAGCGGTGCGGAGGTGTGGACGACGGATGGAACGTCCGCCGGTACTCACGAAGTGTTCGATATCGCACCCGGTGCGAGTACCTCCATGCCCGGGCCATTCCTGCGACTGGGCGACTTCGTGCTCTTCCAGGCCAATGACGGATCTTCCGGGCGCGAGCTGTGGCGTTCCGACGGGACTGGCTCGGGAACAGTGCGAGTTGCGGACATCGCTCCCGGTTCCGCGCATGGCAGTCCGTTCACGTACGGGGACGGGGCGGTACTGGATGGTGTCGCGTACTTCGCCGCGAACGACGGAACACACGGCACCGAGCTCTGGCGGTCGGACGGTACCGCGGCAGGCACGCGGATGCTGGCCGAGCTGACGGCAGGGCCGGACAGTTCGATCATCCTCATGATGGGAACGCTCGCCGACAAGGTGATCTTCCGCATGCAGAACGGCGAACGCGGCCGGCTCTGGGCTACGGATGGAACCGCGCAGGGAACGGTCGAGTTGCGCTCGGATCTCGAGGTGACAGCGTCCCTCGGCGACCGGGCTGTCGTCGGCGATTACCTTTATTTCGCCGGCAACGATGATGCTACAGAGAAGAGTGGGCTCTGGCGCACGGATGGAACGAGTGGCGGTACTCAGCCCGTGACGACGCAGGATTTGATGGTGTATCAGCTGCGTGCGTCAGGCACCACGTTCATATTCAGCGGCTGTGACAGCAGCTCCTGCGCGCTGTATGGCAGCGATGGAACCGATGCTGGAACACGCAAGATTCTGGATAGATCGCTCGCGTCCGATACCGTTGGCGATGGTTCTCGATTGTTCTTCATCTTCTCGGTTGCCGGTAAGCCGAAGGTGTTCGTTTCCGACGGCACGCCGAACGGCACGAAGGAGTTTCTGCCCGCTCAGGTCGACCTTGGGGGTGATCCCGTCTCGCTCGGCTGGCTCGACGGCAGACTGTTCATCACAGTTCGCGATGCCGAACGCGGTCCAGTGATCTGGCGTTCTGACGGTACCGCAGCAGGAACCCTGCTGTTTGCCGATATCGACCCGGGTACGGTCGTAGACGATTCGCCGCGGCAATACACGACCGTGGGATCCCGGATGTTCTTTACCGCCGGTCATGTCGACTCAGGTACCGAGCTGTACGTGATTGAAACCGGACGTCCATATGCCAATGCCGACCGGGTTCAGGTGCCCTTCGAGGCTGCGACGCGCATGAATGTTCTCGCCAATGACGTGCCGTTCACTGGCAACCTGGTTCGCGATTCTGTCCAGGTGGTGCTGGCTCCCCGTTTCGGCAGCGTCAGCGTCGATGCAGCCAGCGGTGAGATTGTCTATACGCCGACAACAGGCTTCAGCGGTCAGGACTCGCTCGAGTATCGGGTCAGGGACGACGAATCACGCTGGACGAACGTCGTTCCGGTTGCGATCACGGTTACTGCGAAGTCGGGCCAGGGACCGGGCTCCGCGCCGCCACCTCCCGCTACGGGTGGTGACGGCGGTGGCAGCAGTGGTGGTGGCAGTGGTGGCGGAAGCAGCGGCGGTGGAAGCAGCGGCGGTGGAAGCAATGGTGGTACAGGGAGCAGCGGTGGAGGCGGCGCGTTCGATTGGCTTGCGCTGACAATATTCTTCCTCATTGCCACCGCAACAAATCGATGTCGCCTGTTCCGTCTTGCGCTGGATGCGTTGACCAGTTCCGATGCAACGTCTTGCATGGTTCATCCCGCGGACTGCGTAAGTCGCGCTGCCTCGCCCCGAGGCTCTCCGGCCTTGTCGCGTGCATCGCGCCGTTGATGACGTCCCTGCGGGTGATGCTCGCGCCCATGCCGCGAGCACGAGCGTGCTTATCCCGATTCTGTTTACTCATGAGATTCGCGTGCGCCGCACGCTCCGGCATGCTCGGCGGACTGATCTTTCGATAGTGTTTCGATAACGATGCAGCAGGCGAGCCTGCTATCGTTCCGATGCGGCGCGGACCGCAGGAGTGAACAAGAGATCGGCTCAGCATGAAGTACCGGGTAGCCGAATACGTCATCGACACCGCCCGATACCGGATCAGCACGGGAGAGGTGCCGATTGCGGTGGAGCCCAAGGTCTTCGACCTGCTGGTCTACCTGATCCGGCATCGCGACCGCGTTCTTTCCCGGGAAGAGCTGTTCCAGGAAGTCTGGGAGGGACGCGAGGTTTCCGATACGACGCTGAGCAATCACGTCAAGAACGCCCGCAAGATCCTCGGTGACAGCGGCGAGCTGCAGAAGACGATCCAGACGATCCGCGGCCGCGGCTATCAATTCATCGCGCCGGTCAGCGAAATCGCCGATGACGTGGCGAGTCCCCAGGCGAACAAGGCGCTGCCGCCGTCGCCGGCAGCGGAACAAGCCGGCAAACCGGCTGCGCGAGCATGGCGCATGCCGCTGGCCATCGCCGTCGTGGCGCTTCTCGCCGTCGCGCTGTTCGCGTGGGTCCGGTTCGGGCCTGCCGACGCGCCGGCGGATGCTGGTGCGCCCTATGTTCTCGTCGTGCCGTTCGATGTGTCCGCCGACGCGTCTGACACATGGCAACCCTTCGCCGATCAGGTCACGCGGGAAGTGATCCGCAACCTGCGCAAGATTTCCGGACTGAGAGTCGTCCCGACGCCTTCGGCATTCTCGTTCAAGGACGACAAGTCGCACGGGCACATCCGCAGCCAGTTGCCGGAGGTGCAGTACGTTCTCGATGGCGTTGTGAGCATCTCCGGCGGCAATGCGCTGCGCATCACCGCGGAACTGGAGGATCTGAAAGAGGGACGGCTGGTCTGGGACAAGGACTACGAAGGCCGCACCGACGACACGAATCTGTTCGCCATGCAATCGCAGATCGCCGCCGCCGTGTCGGATTCGCTGAAGGTGGCGATCCTCGCCGAGGAGCGGCGCGCCCTGAAGGAATTTCCCACGACCAACCTCAAGGCGTACGAGTTGTACGTGGCCGGCACGCACGAGCTGGAACTGCTCAATCAGGAATCCCTGCCGCGCGCGATCGGCCTGTTCGATCAGGCCATCGCGCTGGACCCGAATTTCTTCGACGCCTACATCGCCAGAAGCGATGCCTACCGGCAGTTGTTCGTGTACTTCGAGCCGCCGGCCAGCATGATGCCTGCCGTGGTCGATTCGCTCGCGGCAGCGCAGGAACTGCGTCCCGACTCTGCCGAGGTGTGGTCATCGCTCGGTCTCACCTACGTCATGGCTTGGCGCTGGAAAGATGCCTGGATCGCGTTGAACAAGGCGAAGCGCAGCGACCCGAGGCTGGCGCAGACCGAACTCGGTTTTGCGCTCTACTACTCCGGCCTGGGCGATGCAGAGAAAGTGAAACACGCGCTGGCCGCCGCCAACCGGCTCGATCCGCTCAACGCGGAAATGGCGGACTGGGGCAACTGGGCGCTGTTCATGGTGGGGGAAAGTGCGGCGGCCCGGGCCTGGGTGGAGGAGAAAATCAGGCAGCACCCGGACATCGGCGTGCTCTATTCGGGCGCGGGTGTTGGCGCCTACATCGCCGGCGATCTGGAACGGGCGGTGGCGCTGGCGGAGCGCGGTGCGCAGATGGATGGTTCGCCCGTTGCGCTGATCATGCTGGCCCAGGCGTACGGTCATGCGGGGCAGAAGGAGAAGGTGCTGCCGCTGCTCGCCAAGGCTGCCAGCGCCGGTACCTATACCTGTCCTTACGAGTCGGCGGCAGCCTATCTGAGCATCGACGACAGCGAGCGCGCGATCGCGCTGCTGAACGAGGCCGTCGAGAAGCGCTCGAACTGCCTGATCTTTCTGCGCAACGATCCGCGACTGGCCGTTTTGCGAACGGATCCTCGCTACGCAGTGCTGCTCGCGCGTGTTGGACTCGACGATGCGGCACTGGCGTCGTACAGGCGCTGAGTGCATGTCACTTCGTGAATCGCCTGCATTCCGCGTCGGCCTGTCGATTGCGGTCGCAACGGGTCTCTACGGCGTTTCCTTCGGCGCGCGCAGCTCGGGCTGCGCCTGTGCAGACCGCAGCGACGTCCAGGCGAGCCACGCCAGCGGCAGCAGCACCAGCGCATAGGTCAGCCACTGGCCATAGGGACCTTCCGGACCGTACGGCTCGGTCGTGAGATGCCAGTAGCCGTTGTCGATCGGCAGCAGTCCCGATTCGGTCAGTTCGTGGAAGCTGTACACCAGCAATTGCACGACGAAGAGCAGCAGGAAGACGGCCGTGACCTGCAGGAAGCGTCCGAGATCGACGCGATGACCGAAGCGGCCCCACAGCACGGCGAGCGTCGCCGCGCCCAATAGTCCGAGCAGCGCACCGAAGAAGAACGGCCGCATGGACGTTTGCACGTACGTCGAACTAAGCAGCAGTGCAGCTTCCATTCCTTCGCGCGTGATCATCAGCACGGTGAAGGCGAAGATGCCGAGCGCCGCCCAGTTCCCGGGGCGCACCGCGGCTTCCTCGATGCGGTTCTCGATGTCGCGTCGCAGGTGCTTTGACGTGCGCAGCACCTGCCCCGTGAAGGTCGCGACGAGGATCGCCGTCACGAGCGCGAGCACGCCTTCCCACAACGGCTGGTTGTCCGCGCGTGCGAACCACAGCGACGCGAGATAGCTGGCGAGGAGCGCCACGACGACTCCGGCATGGACGGCCGGGCTCAGCGATGCGCGTCCGGTCTTGCGCAGATAGGTCAGGGTGATGGCCACGATCAGAAAGGCTTCGATGCCTTCGCGCAGCGTGATCATGAATGCGGTGAACATGGAGGTGCATCCTTCCGGCAGTCAGCCCGGTTTGCCGTCGGCTCGCGCGCACCACAGGATCGGCGCATACACCGCGAGATAGAGTGCGAATGCCATCGCCCAGAGCGCGCCCGCGACGAGAACGGTATCGAAGTAGTCGGCGATGGCCGGCGCCCACACGCGCACCGCAACGGCCGCGGTGAGGACGACGTACGACAGTGCGGTCGTGCGGCTGACGACGAGAGGCCGTCCCGTATGACCGAGCGAGGCGCGCGTCATCACTGCGAGAATCATCGTGCCGAAGGTGCCGAGCGTGAGGGCATGCAGCCACTGCGCACTCCACGGCATGCCGGTGAGCACCCACACGGCCTTGAGGGCGAGACCGACCGGCATCCAGGCATAGCCCACGTGCAGTACCCACAGGATCGGCTCGCGCCAGATTCGCCGCACGCGCCATCCAGACAATCGCAGCGCGTGCGCACCGGCGGCGATGGCTGCGAGCACGCCAGCCAGGTGCGAATCCGGCCAGCCGACATCGACGATGGCGATGGCCACCATGATCGCGATGACGAGCGGATCGAGCCACGGACGCACGACGATCTGTATCGTCTCGCCGCGCCGGCGCAGCGCATTCGCCGTGAAGGCAGGAACGATGCGGCCGCCGATGACGGTCACGAGAATCAGGATGACGTCAATGGCGAGCCGCAGCGCGCGCTGCGCGAGCAGTGCATCCGTCGAGCGCATCGCGACGATGAACGCCACGTCGGCCAGCCACAGCACGCCGATGACGGCGAGCAGGGGCGTGTTGCGGTTGCCGCCTCGCACGAGCGGCGGCGCGAGCAGGGCAGCGAGCGCGGGAAGAAATGCAAGTTCGGCGACGCCGACCAGCCATGTCGGCAGCCAGGCCGCGGTGACCATCGCACCGCGCCCGGCAAGCCACACCGCGACGAGCAGGATCAGCGGCCTGCCGCCGAAGCCGCGCGATCCGGTCCAGCTCGGCACCGCGGTGAGCAGGAATCCTGCAATCGCTGCGACGATGAATCCGTACAGCATCTCGTGGCCGTGCCACAGGTGCGGTGGCAGGCCGGGCAGCACAGCCACGCCGTGCGAATACACCCACAGCCACAGCGGAACCGCAGTGAGCGCATAGAGCCCGGCCAGCAGGAAGAACGGACGGAATCCATACTCGAACAGGGCGAAGCCGCGCGTTCGTGAGGAATCCGCTGCAAAGCCGGCGGTGTCTGCCTGCCCCGGCGGCGGGGACTGAGTGATCGTCATGGCGCCAGTGTGCGGTCCGGCCGCTGGCGGCGCCCTGACCTGGATCAGTTGCCCTTGCAGTTCGAGGGTGCGCAGATCTCGGTGCCGAGTCCGCAACCGCAGCCGGAATGGTTCTGCGAGATCGGTTCGAGCCGCGCCAGCGCCTGGTGGAAGATCTCCTCGAGCGCGCGGGTCAGGGCGTCATCCGATGCCTGTGCCGGCGCTCGCGCCATCAGCTGCAGGGTTTCGCCGAAGACCTGCAATGTCAGTTTCACGGCGAAGTCCGGCTGTCGCGACGACTGCGCCGGCGCAGGCTCGATGGCGATCGAACAGGACGTGATCGATGCACAGTAGCGGCCGAGCCGATTCGTGAAATCGAACACATGCTGTTCGAGGTCCGGAAAGCAATTCGTTTCTGGCAGGAGAATGGCGACGCGCATGAGGCGGCGAGTGTGCGGACCGTCGCGCCGGAATCCATCCGGGATTCCTCGGGTGGGATTTCGGTGTCGCCGCGAGCGGTGCGTCGATGGATGTCAGCGGCAGTGCCTAGTCGCTTGCGGGAAGCAGCGGATACCTGCAACCGCACAACAATGCTAGCTTCCGCGCTCTCCTTATCTTTCAGAGGTGACATGATGATTGCATCGAAGACCCTGCTCGGCGGACTGATGTTGGTGGCGCTCGGCCTCGGAGCCGGCGTCGCATCCGCCAAGACCTGCGACGTGAGCATCGAGGGCAACGACGCGATGAAGTTCAACCTCGATCGCATCGCGCTGGCCGCGGATTGCACCGAGGTCCAGCTGACGCTCAAGCACACGGGCAAGCTGCCCGCGGCGGCCATGGGACACAACTGGGTGCTGACGGAAACCTCCGCATTCCAGCCGGTCGCGACTGCAGGCACGGCTGCCGGTGCAGCGGCAGGCTACCTGCCCAAGGACGACGCCCGGGTCATTGCCAGCACGAAGCTCATCGGCGGCGGTGAATCGACGAGCGTGCGCTTTCCGACTTCGAAGCTGAAGAAGGGCGGCGACTACACCTTCTTCTGTTCCTTCCCGGGTCACTGGACCGTGATGAAGGGCAAGCTGACGTTCGGCTGACGGACGTCACTTCATCGCTTTCGCTCGAGCACCACCACCGGAATCTCGCGATCGGTCCGTTGCTGGTAGCTGGGGTAGGGCGGATAGATGGCCGACATCATTTTCCACAGCCGTTCGCGTTCTTCGCCGGTGGCGGTGCGCGCGACGGCGGGAAATCTGTCTGCGATCACCTGCACGCCGACCTGCGGGTTGTCGTGCAGGTTCAGGTACCAGGCCGGGTGCTGCGGTGCGCCGCCCTTCGAGGCAACGATGACGTAGCGATCGCCGTCCTTGCCGTAAATGAGCGGCATGGTCAGTTGCCGGCCCGACTTGCGGCCGGTCGTGGTGAGCAGGAGCGTCGGCGTATCGGCATATCCGCCGACGGCGGTGCCATCCCACAGATGGCCCTTCTCCGGAGACTCTGCGTAGCGACGCAGGTGGTCGACGATCCATTTCGGTAATTCTTGCTTGTCGGTTGCGGACTGGTTCGTGCTCATCGCTGTCTCCTCATCTCTTCATCATGCCGGGCTGCAGCTTACCGGGCTTTCAACGCTGCGACATCGGGACAACCCGTTCACGTCGTGAGGCGGCCCATGCCGTCTGGCCACAGCCGCGTGTACGGCGTGATGGCGCGATAGACGGCCGTGCTGTCGATCTGGCGATTGTCGCGGCCGACGAACTTGATCAGTCCGCCCGCGCGGCCCAGGCGCGCCTTGTGATGGTAGCTCTGCGTGATGACCCGCTGATAGAAGAATTCCCACTTGCCCTCGACGCGCCGGCCCATGACGAAGCACAGGGTGTCCGAGACGATGCCCGTGAGCTTGCGGTTCCGGGCCGCCAGCTGCTGTTCGATCGCTGTCTCCTCGCGCGAGATGCCGCCGGCGTCCAGCTTGTAGTCCTCGCGCCCGAGACGCAGCGCGTTCTTCGTCTTCACGCCGGAGTCCTTCAGGACCTGCTGGTACTTGTCTTCGTACTCGCCGGCGTCATCGCAGTTGATGTGACTGACATAGGGTTCACGCGGATCGCCAGTCACCACGAAGGAGCAGCCGTTCATCTGCCCGGTGAAAAACGCGTCGGCGCGCGATTCCTTGCGCAGCTGCATCGTGGCCACGCCGTTCTGGATCCACGGGAGCATCAGACAGAGGAACCAGTGCATGCTGGCCCGGTCGTCGTCCGACAGCCTGTTGGTCGAGGCTGCCGAGGTTCGCACGATCAGCGTCGCCTTCTTCTGCGCTTCATCGACCTGCCACGCCGCATTGTGCGCGAGCGCGCTCACGTGCACCGAAGACTTCGCCTGTTTGAACTTGTGAAAGGACTTCGAGTGCGAGGTTCCCATGAGATGCGACTTGGCGCCCTCGATGGGTTTGAACGTGCTCTGCATCAGTTCCATTTTCCCGATCTTGCCCGCTTCCTCGGGATTGCCGGGCAGGTTGATCGAGTAGCTCTCGAAGAACGCTTTCGGATCGTCGAAAAACATCCTGCGATAGTTGGGCATGGCCGTCGCTCTCCGTTCTTTATGATCCGGCGAGGATAGCAGCGTCGCAGGATGCGCCGGTCGCTGTCGTCGTCTGCGACCGGACGCCGCTCCAGCCACCTGGCCTTCTGTTCTTGCCCCTCCTCCGCTTGCGGGGGAGGGCAGGTGGGGGCCGGGTCGTACATGTGTAGTTGTTGCCTCCCCGGGTTTCCGCCTTCCGCCTGACCTGGATCAGGGGCGCATCGATACGGCTTCGGCATCCTGTGTCCGCCGGAAGCCCTCGTCGACACTGCTCATGCGCTATCCCGTCCTGGTCGTCCTGCATCTGTTCGCCGCGCTGATCTTCGTCGGCGCGGTGTTCTTCGAAGTGCTGATCCTGCGTGGCGCGCGCAAACACGCAAGCGCCGAGGCAATGCGCGAAGTGGAGCGTGCGGTCGGTGCGCGCGCGCGTCGCCTGATGCCGTTCGTATTGCTGGTGCTGTACGGCGCCGGGCTCGGACTCGCCTGGCAATATCGCGCGGTGCTGGCGCATCCGGGCGGCAGCGTGCTGGGCACGCTGCTGACGATCAAGATCGTGCTCGCGCTGAGCGTGCTCGGTCACTTCATTCGCGCCATCACCTGGATGCGCAGCGGCCGGATGACCGCGCGTCGTTCGCTGATCATCCACGTCAGCGTCTTCTGTCACATGATCGCGATCGTGCTGCTGGCGAAGACGATGTTCTACGTCGGGTGAAGAAGCGCTGCGCTGTTCGACAGGCGATTCCCCCGCGGCATCTGCGCCGCTGGTTCGCCACATCCCGGGTTCTTGCATGCTCCGTGGCGAGAACTGTACATTAATACAGTATCGCATCGCAGGCAGGGAGGCCCGCATGTCCAGTCACGATCAGAACTTCAAGAACCTGATCCTCGATTACCCGTTGCAGGCGTTGCAGCTGTTCGCGCCGGAAGAAGCAGCCCATCTGGATGACGCGGTCCGCTTCACGCCCATCCGCCAGGAACAGCTGAAGGACCGGCTCAGCGACCGGTTCTACGAACTCGATATTCCCCTGCTGCTGGAATGGCCGGACGGCCGTCGCGAGGCGCTACTGTTCGTAATCGAGCAGCAGACCGATCCGCGCCAGTTCTCCACCCACAAACTGGCGCGTTACTGCCTGGAGATCGCCGAACTGCTGGCAACGGATCGCGTGGTGCCCGTCGTGATCTTCCTGAAGTCCGTCCGGAACCGCGGCAACCAGCTCGCGTTGGGCAACGAATACTTCCGCTATCTGCAGTTCCGCTACATTCAGGCGGTTCTGCCCGAGATGCCTGCGGAGCAGCATCTGGAAAGCCCGAACCTGGTTGCCCGTCTGAACCTGCCCAACATGCGTTGGCCCGCCGAGCTGAAGCTGGCCATCTACGCCAGCGCCATCCGCGGTTTGAGAAGCCTGGAGCAGAATCCCGACAAGCAGATCAAGTATCTTGAGTTCGTCGACATCTACACCGCCCTGGACAACAATGAGCGCCAGGCGTTCGAGCGACGCTATCCGCAGGAGGAGGACACCATGAGCAGCTACATCGCCACCGCACTGGAAAAAGCCGCGCAGAAGGGAATGCAGGAAGGCATCGAGAAAGGCATCGAGAAAGCCATGCTGGAGATGGCAAACAACCTGCTGGCCCAGGGCCTGCTCGACGATGGGCAGATCGCCTCGGTTTCAGGTTTGCCGCTTGCGCAGATTCAGGCGCTGAGAAGCCAGCAACAGCACTGACCGCGCGCTGTTCAGCCAGGAGGCGCGTCGTTCGCCAGCGATGCCGCGAGTTTCCGATCACGCGAGGAGGACCATCATGACGGCAGCCAGAAAGAAATCGACCCGCAAGAAAGCGACTGCGCCCGCAAAAGTGAGCTGGGCCGACACCATGAAGAAAGCGCTGGACAGCAAGCGCCCGGCGGGCGGCTGGCCGGATCAGGGCAAGCCGCGCGATTCGGCGGTGAAGAAGCTGAGACAGAAGGCGTTCTGACACCGTCCCGAGGCGGGTCCATCAGGCGCCCGGTCCTTCACAGTTCTCCATCGTTCCGGCATGCCGATCGTTGCCATGTCAATTGACAGGATCGGCACTGCGTTCTAGCGTCCTGCGCTCCCCGTGCGTCACTTCATGCAGGATCGCATCATGACCTACGCGACTCATCACCTGTGCTGCGATGCAGACAGTCACATCATGGAAACGGTCGACTGGATCGCGCGGCACGCCGATCCGACGATCCGCGAACGGTTGCCGGAACTCAGTCTGGCCAAGTCGGGGACCAAGAGTTACGACTTCATTCACGACGCCGTCGACAGGCAGCAGCAGCGGGCGCGCAGCGGCGAAACGCCGCGCGACGTCGTGAAGGGCGTGAAGGGCTGGAATGCCTACGGTGCCTTCGATCCGCGCGAACGCAGCCGTGCGCTGGATGACCTGGGTTTTGCCCGGCAGCTCGTGTTCTCCACGTTCTCCGGCAGCCAGTATCTGCAGCACGCGGACATGGATGTGCGCTACGGCGGAATCCGCGCGCACAATCGCGCCATGGCGGAGTTCTGCGGCGGGGACGCGCGACTGATCGCCGTCGGTCAGTTGTCGCTCGCGGATCCGCAACGCTGCGTGGAAGAACTGCGCGAAGGCGCCCGGCTGGGCTGCGGCGCGTTCTGGATCCCTGCCATGCCGGTCGAAGATCGCTCGCCGGGCCATCCCGATTTCGATGCGGTATGGCGGACGTTGAGCGAGCTGAATCTGCCCTTCATGCTCCACGTCGGGCCGAACAGCGCAATCAAGATCGCGGCGTACGAGAACAACGGCAAGCCGCGCCCGAAGGACATCACCGGTGCGGAACAGGGCGAGAACCTGCGCGTGCGCGATTTCATGGTGCTGTCGATCGCTCCGCAGCAGTTCCTCACCGCGCTGGTGTTCGACGGCGTGTTCGAACGGTTCCCGGCGCTGCGCGCGGGCGTGATCGAACTCGGTGCCGGCTGGGTGCCGGAATACCTGCGGACGCTCGATATGAGCCAGAAGATCTTCAAGCGCACGGACGAGTCGGTGGCGTCGCTGCCGATGAAGGCGTCCGACTACATCCGGCGAGCCGTGCGGTTCACGCCCTTCCCGGGAGAGGACGTCGGTCGCATGATTCGCGACGCCGGCGCCGATCTGTTCCTGTTCTCCAGCGACTATCCGCATCCGGAAGGCACGGATGATCCCATCGGGCGTTTCGAGCGCACCTTCGGCGACCTGAGCGAGAGCGATCGCCGGAAGTTCTACGTCGAGAACTTTCAGATGATGATGGATGGAAGATTGTCGGCGTAGCGTCTGCTGTTCGGGCTGGCACGCTCATGCTGCGCCGATTTCCTCTGCTGCAACACGTCGTATGAGATCGAGCGCGAGCGATACCGGTTGCGAGTCCACCTTTGCGGGAAAGCACAGATACGCAGGCAGGCGGAACTCCGGCGCACTGGCGACGCGATGCAAGCGGCCGGCGAGTTCGTGTTCCCGGATCAGTCGCTCGGGGAAATATCCGGCGCCGCCATGCGCCAGGATGTGCTGCAGCCCCAGCCAGCCGATGTTCACGTTCAGCGTGCTGCCGCCGAAGTTCGGAAACGCCAGGCTGTGATGTGCGAGGAATTCCGGGCCCCAGTCGACGTAGACATAGTCGCGATCCGGTTCGCCGCTCGCTTCCGGCTGCGTTGACACCATGATCAGCCGATCTTCCAGCAGCGTCTCGATCGTCAGTCCCGGCCGCGCCTGCGGCGCGTACATCACGCCGATGTGTGCGCGTCCCTCGATCAGCGCCTGCATGAGATCTTCTTCGAAGCCGATGAGCGCGCGTACCGAAACGTCCGGTGCGGACCGGGCGTAGGCCGGCAGCCAGCGCAACAGCAGGTCTTCCCACAGTCCGATGCGGCCGCCGATGGTGAGCGTGTGGCCGAAGTTGCTGACCGTACCGATTTCCTGGCGCGCCTGTTCGACGATGCGGGTCAATGCGCTCGCGTGACGCTGGAACTGCCGGCCGGCAGCGGTCAACGCCGTGCCGGCCTTGTTGCGGACGAAGAGTTCGGCGCCGAGCGTGCTCTCCAGTCGCTGGATTCGAGCGCTCACCGTCGACTGCGTGACGTGCAGCCGCTCCGCGGCATTCACGAAGCTGCCGGTCGCGACCACCACGAGAAAAGTTCGTGCGAGCTCGGTATCCATCGCAGGTGCCGATACTTCGCGCGAATTCCCTTCGCTTGTCAATTCGGCGACGGGCGGCGAGCGCTGCGTGCGCGGATGCCCTCAGCTCATCGCGCCGATCGCAAGCGCACCGAACAGGATGGCAAACGCGACGGTGATCATCCACAGCGGGTTGACGGAGAATCCGTCATCGTCTTGAGTGGCGTCCCGATTCGCTGCTGGCCGGGTGCGAGCGTCGTTCGGGATGACGCCTGTGAGAGGCCGGTTCGGGAGAGAGGGCGAGATCGCTGCTTGCTGTCGACGTGCCGTCGTTGCTGTGCTCATGCTGAACCTCCACGCAGTCCCGACCGATCTCACGCGAGATCGCGTGCGAAGCATGCGTGGACTGCAACGACAAGGTAGGAGTCGTCGGCAGGTGCAGCAAGCGAAGAATATTGGTGCGTGCCATCGGATTTGCCGATGGCATCGGTTCACGAGCGGACGCTACTGCTTTCCTCGCGTCACAGCGCCAAACGCAGCGAAGAACGGAGCCATGCCGTCGCTCATGTCGTCGCAACCCGCGTCTGTGGATTCGCCGAGTAGTGCGTGAACTTCGTCGAGAGCCTCGGCGTGCACCGCATCGGCCGGCACCTGCGCGCAGGCGGCCGCAAGTCGTCGATCGAAGCCATCGGCGTCGTCCGCATGATCCGCCAGCATGCGTCTGTTCAACGCCAGAAAGCGCAACAGCATCGCGATGCTGCGGTGCTGCGAGGCCGTACAGGCCCACAGGTCGATGCCGAGGCGGCAGCCGAGCCACGCGTTGTTGATCAGGCCCTGGGCGAGAAAGAGTCCGTAGTGCAGCGGACGGGTGCGCTGCAATTCGTGGATCGGCACCGCAAATGCGCCGAGTTGCGTCGCGAAGCGCAGCGGCAGATCGGACAGCACGTCTGCCGCGCGGACGTGCCGGCCGACGAACGCCGCCAGCGCCGCGACGACGAGATCGTTCCAGACCGCGATGTTGTTCGGCTCGCGTCCGATGTTGCGTGCATCGACGTCGTCGAGGAAGACCTCGAACCAGCCCTTCAATGCCCGTTGTTCGGCATCGCTCAACAGGCCGGCGCGCGTCGTGAGCGTGATGGCATCCAGCAGCGGCCAGAAGCCGCGAAAGTCGACGATGCCCCAGACGTTGCCCGATTGCATGTTCCGGGGCGTGACCTGCGCGAACCGCATGTGCGGATTCATGCGTGTATCGGGCGCGATGAACCACGTCCGCAACATGCGCGCGGCATGTTCCAGCAGCGTGCGATCGTTGCCGATCGTGCCGGCCAGGGCGGTGACGCAGGCATCGGACACCAGTCGGTCGAGCGCGGCGCGATCGTTGGCGAGACTTGCAACGGTGTCGCGGGTGGCTGCGTCGTTGCGCTCTCCATCGAGGTGCTGCACGACGCCGGCTGCATCGACATGGAAGTACGGCGCAATGCTCAGATAGTCGGCGGGATCGCCGCTGGCGGCGCAGCCCGTCTTGTCGCGCACGCTGGGCAACGGTCGCTGCAGTGCGGCTCTGGCCTGCGCAATGAGCGAGGCTGTGCGCGGGTGACCGACTGCATCTGCGAGCATCGCGTCGTCGTAACAGAGCAGTCGTCCCGGCGGATTGTGTGCGGCGACCAGGCGCGCATCGAGCTGCCGGCACAGTCGCTCGACGCCTTCGAAGCGCGACCGCCAGCGCAGCCGTTCGTTGCCTTCGATGCGTTCCTCGGTCGTCGAGGCCAGACGCGCGACCCACGCGCCTTGCACGAAGCGATTCCGCTCCGGGCTGACGGCGCCGGGTTGCACGTCCCACGAAGCGGTGCGCCACGCGTGCCACGGCCCGGGCACGCCGAGACTTTTCAGCAATGCCGCCTTGTTGAGATTGCCGTAGCGCAGGCTTTCGTCGAAGCGCGCCTGGCTGTCGTCGCGAAAGCCGAGCTGCGGCTCAGTCAGGCTGGCCGAAACCGAACCCGCGCGCAGCAATGCGGTGTTCTCGCGGATGCGCAGCAGCGGGACGACCAGGTGCAGCGCGTTCGCGTCACTCGCGGCAAGCTGGCGAACCTGTGTCCAGGCATCGCGCGTGATGAAGCAGGCCGCGTCCCACGGCAGCGTCCAGCGCGCGATGGCGCGGCCGGTGTCGAGCGCGATGTTGCGCGCTTCGTTCAGGCCGATCGCATACAGGTTCTTGCGACGGTATTTCCATTCGATCGCGAAGCTCGAGGCGTCGAACGCAACATCGCTGTGGTTCGGATCGATGCGTTCGACGCCGGGCGGCAGATCGGAGAGGTCGTTGAAGTGCTGCGCGTAGCGATGCATCTCGAAGGGCAGGCGGATGCATTCGTGTCCGGCGCGACGGATGAGATCGAGGCAGGTTGCTTCGACTTCCGCATCGGCAATGCGGTTGAGCACCCAGTGTTTGCGACAGCCCGGCAGTTCGGGTTCGTGTTCGAGCGTGAAGCGCAGATGCGCCAGCATCTCGTCCGCGCCGTGCCGCGGCGGCAGACTGTTGCCGAGAATGCGGAACAGTGCGAACTCCAGCGGCGTCGTCGATGCGGGCGTGGTCATGGGCGAAGATTGTGGGATGCGCGTACAGCGAACGGCGAATCTATTCTGACCGAAGCAGCAGGCTGCGCGCGATTGCCAGCCGTGGCTGTTCGTGCACACGTCGTTCGCCCTGCACTATGCGCACGAATACTATTCGACGCGCTCCGACCCGAGCGCGCCCTGCCTGCAGTTCCCCGGCGAGAAGTTCCGTCCGGGCTATGCCGACTTCATGTATTTCTCGTTCACGGTCGGCGCGACGGGGTAGACCTCCGACGTCGCGATCGCATCGACCGTCATGCGCCGGCTGATGCTGGTGCACGCGGTGTTTGCGTTTTTCTTCAACACCACGCTGCTGGCGATGGCCGTCAACATCGCGGCCGGCCTGGCCTGAAGCGCAGCGGTTTCGAACGGGAGGTTCCTCCCTCCATCCGGCGTTCCGGTCTTTCCCTCGTCCGGGGGACGGCGAGGTCCAGAACATCGAAATGAGAGTCATTATCAATTACAATCCGCGTCCCTTCGCGCAGGTAATTGATTGACAACAGGAATCGCTCCGAAATGAACACCAGGAAACCCTGGGTCGTGGCCCTGGCCGGCCTGACCCCCTTCGTCTGCATCGCTGCAACCGATGCAGACATCGTGGAAGAAGTCGTCGTGACCGGCAGCTATACGACCCAATCCATGAACAGCGCCACCGGCATCACCATGACCCTGCGCGAAACGCCGCAGAGTGTCACGGTCATCACCGAACAGATGATCGAGGACAAAGGTCTGGTCGACATGGAACAGCTGCTCGACCACGTGCCCGGCGTCAGCAAGGTCGGCGATGCGTCGGAGGACAGCATCATCTACGTGCGCGGCTTCCAGCTCGACACCGGCGTGCAGGTCGACGGCATGATCACCACGCCGGCGAACCTCACGTATTCCGGTTCCATCAGTCAGGGCATCGACCCGGTGATCGCCGAGCGCGTCGAAGTGCTCAAGGGCGCGGCCGGCATCATGAGCGGCCTCGGCGAACCGTCCGCGACCGTCAACATGATCCGCAAGCGTCCGACGAATGACCTGCGGGCGGGCCTGATGCTGAGCGGCGGCAACTGGAACACCTGGCGCGCGGAAGGCGACGTCGCCGGACCGCTGAGCGACGATGGCAGCGTGCGCGGCCGCTTCGTCACCGCGGGCCTCTACAACGAGTCGTTCCTGGATCGTTACGATCGTCGCAAGAACGTGGTCTACGGCATCGTCGACAAGCAGTTCGAGCAGGGCACGAAGCTGTCGCTCGCCGTCGATCGCGTGCAGTCGAAGTGGGCCGGCGTCTACAACTGGAATTCGAATCCTGCCTACTACAGCGACGGTACGCTGATCGATCACGACATCTCGTTCTCCACCGGCCAGCCCTGGTCGTATCGCGAGATGACCGAATGGAGCGTCATGCCCGAAGTCGATCATCGCTTCGACAATGGCTGGCGGGTGCGCAGCGCCTATCGTTATGCCGAAGCGACGATCGACGTGCTGAATGCCACCCTGGGTTCCTACGTCGATCCGCAGACGCTGGAGCTGGTCGATCCCTGGAACACGCCGAATGCGCTGCACTCGGATCGCAAGTCGATCACGCAAAGCTTCAACCTCGTGGCCACCGGCGATTTCGGCCTGTTCGGTCGCGAGCATGACGTCGTCGTCGGCTACAACGCGGCGCGCAACGAATTCACCCTGCTGAGCAGCTACTTCGATGTGTTGCCGGCGACGCTGGATGACGTGGTCGTGCCCGCGCCCGACATGTCGTCGCCGACGAGCGTCTACGGCAACGTCGATACCTCCACGCAGGGCGGCTTCTACGGCACGCTGCGCTTCAGCATCGCCGATCCGCTGAAGGTGATGGCGGGCGGACGGCTCAGTTTCTGGAAGCTCGACTCCGACGATGCCTTCACCGGCGAGCGGATCAGCTCCGCAAAACGCAGCGACGTGTTCACGCCGTATTTCGGCGTCGTCTACGACC
>NZ_DAINNK010000019.1:31721-63209 GCF_036735925.1 Povalibacter sp. | reverse complement strand
ACTATGAGCTGCTTCGTACAAACCCTCGCCACCCCTCCCTCCACTTTAAGCGCATTGGCAACCCAGCACTATGAGACCCAGCTCGAAGGATTGGGCAATGAGTTCCTGTTGGAGGCTGTACTCGTCGAGCTTCCATCTCTTGGCGAGAAATTGGATCCGACTCATCGCCGTCTTCCATTGCAGCGCTTCCCGCATGCGCTCATCTTTCGCCGCGATGCAGACATCATTCGTGTCGTTGCTGTTGCACATCGCAGGCGCAGGCCACGTTACTGGTCTCCACGAGTTCAGGAGCGCTAGCACCGGAACATGAGCGGATGGAACCGATTCTGGTACGGAGATCCGCACCCGCTGCCAGCGAAGAAAGCTGCAGCAGCTGTCATTGGAACTCTGGTAGTCGCGTGTTGGTTCGGACTACGGCTTGAGTTCATGGTGAGCGAGCAATGGTTGCCTTGGGGGACGAGCATTGCTTTGACGGTGTCGCTACTGATCACTCCTTGGTTCAGTCGCTTGTGTGCAGACATGACCGGAGCCGATCTCACTGAGCGTGCCGTTCGCATCCCGTTCCACCTTTCGGCCTTCGCCGCCGCATCCTTTGTATCCTGCACGCTGATAGTGTTTGCGTTCCCGGGCATGAGCACAAAATGGACCGGTACGAAGGTGTATGCGCACGCACAGCTGCGGAAGGAGAGACACTTCGGGCGTCGCGAATGCGACTTCCAGATTCGTGGCGAATACATCAAACGGCAACCTGCCGGATACATCTGCATTTCGGGCGCAGAGTTCGAAGCTCTGCCGGAGCATGGGGTCATGCGGGTCCGGGAGAAGCGCTCGATCTTTGGTGTCTATGCTGAAGGTGTCATGCCAGAGAGTGCCAACAAACGCGTGCGGTCTCCGCGCGAAATGCGTGCGCCTGACGCGTAAGGTTGCGTTTCGAGAAGAGCCGATGGCTATCTTTGAGAATTCCGCAGTTGCCGAAGTGTTCCTGGCGGGCAATACGCGATGTACTTCCAGTCCAGTGCCTGTCCGCGAACTGAGAATCCGCATCGCAATAACGTTGACGTATCATCTGGCGAAGAAAAGCGCTCGAAGGGAGGCATCAACATCAAAGTACAGCAAGCCGGTCAACCCGATCACGCGCGATCCAGATTGACTGCGTCGTCGGCATCCGAAAGGTCTTGAATATGGCAGCAGGTAAGAAAGTTAAGTATGGCAACCATATGGCGGACGTTAGCCCCGCCGCCGGCGTTCGTGGTGTGCTGTGCAAATCCTTTGATGGTCGCTACTTTTTCCGGGTCTACGCCCAAGACCATTCATTCATTGACTACACAGTCCGGCACAACGATCTACAGGTCACAATTGCAGAAGATGAGCTGGCCTCTTTTTACCGCGTCGGAGACGAGCACATCCTTGACCACAATCCTGGCGTTCTCGGCCTGGAAAGTGCTGAGACCGCGCCAGCAAACACGCCGCGTGAGCCGTAGCGCCGGACATGGAAGAGGAAGGAAGTGCAATGGAATGGAATGCTTTGGTTCCCGAACTGGTTGTCGCCAGCTACGCAGCATCAAAGGCCTTCTACCTCGATGTTTTCGGTTTCTCTCTGCGTTTCGAGCGGGCCGAGAACAATTTTGGGTATTTCGACCTGGGTGGCGCGCAGATAATGCTGCTGCAGGATATCGATCTTCCCGTCTATCGAATGCAGCGCTCAGGTCCAAAAGGCAAAGGGCTGCACTTTCAGGTCGAGGTGCCGTCGATTTCCGGGATCCTGGAGAGGCTGGATAGGGCTTCGGTGCCGTTGGCAGCACCAGTCGTCGAATCCTGGTATCGACAGGAGGCCATCCTGCACGGCCAGAGAGAGTTTTTTGTCTCCGATCCGGACGGTTATCTGTTCCGGTTCTACGAGTACCTCGGTGAGCGCAGTGTGCCCAACAGATCCGTGAGCAATGGCGTTGGGGGCGAAGACGTACACGTGTCTTTCTGTTGATCAGCCACTTCATGGAACAACGATGAACGAAAGCCATTCCGGCGCCTGTCTTTGCGGCCAGGTTCGCTATGAATTCGAAGGGGAAGTCGAACGCTTCTTCCTGTGCCATTGCGAGTACTGCCGCAAGGACACAGGTTCGGCTCACGCGGCGAACCTGTTCGTTTCTGCGGGGAAGCTGAAGTGGCTGACAGGTCGCGAGAAGGTGACGGAGTTCAGGCTGCCGTCCACGCGGCATGCGAGAAGTTTCTGCTCGATCTGCGGTTCGGCGCTTCCCCACCAGTCATCGAGCGGGGATCTGCTGGTAGTGCCGGCCGGCAGCCTGGATAGCCGTATCGACCTCCGGCCGAATGCTCACATTTTCGTATCGAGCCGGGCACCCTGGGACAGTGCGCTGGAGGCACTGCCCGCGTTCGAGACGTTCCCGTCGTAATCCGACGCTGGATCTATCGGGTGACGCGGGACGAAAGCAGTCCGTCCCGGCAATGATCACCCTGCCGCCTTCTCCGGCAGCGCCACCGAAAACTCCAGCACTTCCTGGCCGTCTTCCTTCTCGACGCTGATCTGCACCGCTTCGGGATCGACGTTCACGTATTTGCGGATGACTTCCATCACCTCACGGCGCAGCAGCGGCAGGTAGTCGGGCGCGTTACGCGAGCTGCGCTCCTGCGCGACGATGATGCGCAGGCGTTCCTTGGCCAGGCTGGCGGTGGGCTGCGAGCGGCGGAAAAAGGCTAGCAGTCCCATTTCAACCTCCGAACATGCGGGCGAAGAAGCCCTTCTTCGGTTCTTCGAGGAAGCGCAGCGGCAGGGTCTCGCCGAGCAGGCGCGCGACTGAGTCTTCGTACGCCATCGAGGCATCGCTCTCGGCGTTGAGGATGACGGGGTTGCCGGCGTTCGAGGCGGAGAGAACATCGGGCGATTCGGGAATCACGCCGATCACGTCGAGGCCGAGGATTTCCTTCACGTCCTCGACGCTCATCATCTCGCCGGTGGCGACGCGCCGCGGGCTGTAGCGGGTCAGGAGCAGGTGTTCCTGCACTTTCGTATCGCCCTTTTCCGCGTGCGCCGTCTTGCTGGCGAGCAGGCCGAGGATGCGGTCGGAGTCGCGCACCGAGGACACTTCCGGATTCACCACGACCACGGCGCGATCGGCGAAGTACATCGCAAGGTGCGCACCCTTTTCGATACCGGCAGGGGAATCGCAGAGGATGTAGTCGAAGCCGTCGGCGATCAGCTCGTCGAGTACCTTGCGCACGCCTTCGGCGGTCAGCGCATCCTTGTCGCGGGTCTGCGAGGCGGCAAGGACGAAGAGCGTGTCGAGCCGCTTGTCCTTGATGAGCGCCTGCTTGAGGGTGCAATCGCCCTGGATGACGTTGACGAAGTCGTACACGACCCGCCGTTCGCAGCCCATGATCAGGTCGAGGTTGCGCAGGCCGATGTCGAAGTCGATGACGGCGACTTTCTTGCCGCGCTTCGCCAGCCCGCACGCGAGGCTGGCGGATGTCGTCGTCTTGCCGACGCCTCCCTTGCCGGAGGTGACAACGATGATCTCAGTCAAAGCTCGGATCTCCTGAAAAGTGATTTTCGAGAAAAGATTTCACACGGAGTTCCTTCTTCCTGTGGGGCCGGCTTCAGCCGGCCTTCCGAAGATGTCAGGCTGAAGCCTGACCTGCAGTCGGAGAGTGAAAT
The DNA here is from genome assembly GCF_036735925.1 of Povalibacter sp. NCBI lineage: Bacteria > Pseudomonadati > Pseudomonadota > Gammaproteobacteria > Steroidobacterales > Steroidobacteraceae > Povalibacter > Povalibacter sp. The sequence continues at coordinate 59,539 of NZ_DAINNK010000019.1, read as the reverse complement.
CCGATTCTTCATTCAGCCACCGATCCGCGCAAAACGCAGATCGTCGCCATCCAGCCACGCCTGCACGGGTTTGCCGCGCAGTTCGGGCGGGATGGTTTCGAAAACACGGAACACGCCGGCGATCGAGACCAGCTCGGCCTGGAATTCCTGGCAGAACACGCGCGCGGTGACTTCGCCGCGGGCGCCGGCCATCGCGCGGCCGCGCAACGTGCCGTAGATATGTACACAACCGTCGGCCATCACTTCGGCGCCGGCGCCGACGACCGTTGTCACGACCAGGTCGCGGTTGCGCGCATACACCCGCTGACCTGAGCGAACCGGTTGATGCTGCATCAGGGCGGGCATTGCGGGTTCGGCCAAGGGGGGGTGAGCCGCCGGTGGAGTCGGCGCAGCAGCTGGAACGGCGGGGGCGATCGATGCAACGCCCGCGGGTCGCTGCGACATCGGCGTCTTGCTCAGGGCGCGAAACTGGGTGAGGACCGGCAGATTGAGCGTTCGGGCCAGAGAGTTGATGGCCTCGGTGCCGTCGAAGGCGACGCCGATCGGCAACAGGCCGATCTTGCGGACGGTGTCGAACAGTTCGCGCGCCAGGGCTTCGTCGGGCTGGGTTTCCAGCGCGCTCAGATCCAGGCAGGCGGCGGCGCGTTCGAACAGCTGCGGGGCGGCGGCGATGCGCGCCGACAGTTCATCGTGGATCGCCTTGCTGTCGCTGCTGCGCAAGCGCAGCTGTACCAGGCCGACCTGCCCGAAACGGACTTCACACGCAGTATCAAGTGCGCTGGATACGGCTTTGTTGTTCAAGAATCGATTTTCTCGGCTTCGTTCGACGAGGTTCACGCGCAGAAGCAGCGGTACTCGAGGCGCGCGGGGAGTGTAGCGTTTCATCGCGCGATTCGCTGCTGTCTTGTCCTGTGGAGCGGCCTTGCCTCCGGCTGTAGGTCAGGCTTCAGCCTGACATCTTCGGAAGGCCGGCTGAAGCCGGCCCCACAGGGGAAGAAAGGCGGATTCACATCGACGTCGCGCCATTGCGCTATAACGCCCGGGATGCAACCGTGTCGGAAAAACCATGCAGCGATCCGGCGCGCCGGAGCGTGTGCAGTCTTCCTGTCGATGGTCTGTGGAGATCCGGTCATGGCTGATTCCCTGCGATGGCGGACGCTCGATGGTGCTGCTCCGATCGTCATCGCGCATCGCGGCGCGTCGGGTTATCGGCCCGAACACACGCTGGCGTCCTACCGGCTGGCGATCGAGCTGGGTGCGGATTTCATCGAGCCCGACCTGGTCGCCACGCGCGACGGTCATCTGATCGCACGGCACGAGCCGATGCTGGATGACACCACCGACGTCGCCGCACATCCGGAATTTTCCGCCCGGCGCACGACGCGCGTCGTCGATGGCAAGTCGATCACCGCGTTCTTCGCCAGCGATTTCGCGCTGGGGGAAATCAAGATCCTGCGGGCGCGGCAGGCGAATCCCGCGCGCTCGAAGGATTACGACGGGCAGTTCGAGATTCCGACGTTCGAGGAAATCCTCACCCTTGCCGTGAACGAATCCGCCCGGCGCGGACGCACGATCGGCGTCTATCCGGAAACCAAACATCCAGCCTTCCATCGGGCACTGCAGCTGCCGCTCGAAGAGCCGCTGCTGGAAGCATTGCGCCGGCACGGGCTCGACCGGCCGAACGGCCCGGTGTTCATCCAGTCGTTCGAGAGCGCCAACCTGCAATACCTGCGCTCGCGGACGGCGCTGCCGCTGGTGCAACTGCTGGACGATGGCGCGCTGCTGTATGACGAGACGGGTACGCGGGTGATCGGCGTGAACATCCCGCAGTACGACGATCCACGCGGAGGCACGCCGCCGCGACAGCTCCGCGACATCGCCGGGTACGCGAATGCCATCGGGCCGTGGAAGCGTCAGATCCTGCGCGATGTGCAGGCGGCTCAGTTGCTCGAGACGGACGTCATCGGTCAGGCGCATGCCGTCGGGTTGAAGGTCCACACCTATACCTTCCGCAATGAGCCGGCGACCCTGGCACCGCAGTATGCGAACGAGGTGCTGCGCGAGTACCGGCAGTTCTATGAGCTGGGTGTCGACGGGGTGTTTTCGGATTTTCCGGATACGGCGCTGAGTGCGCGGGAAGCACCCCCACCCTAACCCTCCCCCGCTGCGCGGAGGAGGGGATCAGAGCGGAGGAGGGCAGGGTGGGGGTCTTCACAGCGCCACGTCCGCAAAGATCTCCGCCCACCGCTCGACCCAGCAGCACACATGCGAGAACCCGTCGAACTGCCGCTGCTGCGCGGCCGGATAGCGGGCGAAGTAGCGCGCCGTCGTCGCAGCAGGAACGACAGCATCGTCCGCGCCCTGCAGATGCACTTCCCGCCACGCGTGATCGTGTCCGCTCGCGGCCGGATTCAGCGAACCGGTCAGCGGCAGATAGCCGTGATATTGCGCCCACGCGTCGATGTCGAGATTCGCGGCGATGGTGACGACGGCCGCGACGTTCCCGAGTCGTTCCGCCGCCAGTGTCGCGAGCACGCCGCCGCCGCTGTAGCCGATGAGCACGATCTCCCGCGGCGGCCTCGCCGCTGAAAACTGCCCGATGGCGGCGACCAGACTATCGACCACCGCGGTCGAATAGCGCTCGCTGGTCCACACCGCTGCCTCGCATGCCGGATCCTTCAGTTCCTGGTAGCAAGGCCGGCTCACGTAGATGCCCGGTGCCGGCGTGCGAGCCAGCAGCTGCAGCGCGAGCGGCTTGCGGGTCGTCGGATCGGCGGCCGGCTGCAGACCGCTCGAACCCCAGGGCCGGCCATCGCCATCGAAGTACACGACCAGCCGCTGCGCAGCGGCGTCGCCGTGCGCGAGCGCATTGGCATAAACGACGTGCCGGAAATCGCGGCCGGCGACCACCGAGCGCGACAGACCCGCCGCTTCGGCCTGGGCATCGATGCGCTGCGAGCTGGACGCGCAGCCCTGCAGTGCCAGCAGCAGAATGAGGCCGCAATGTCGGTAGCGCATCGCGCAATTGCGGGGTTCGCGGTGGTCGATGTCAACTTCCGCCACCGCCGCCGGGTAAATTGCTGCACCGTGCTTGCACTTCTGGTCATGGGCGCGGACCGCGCAGTGCTGTTAAACAGCTGTGCGATTCGGTATCGCTGAACTCGTACCCACGGAGGGTCCTGCATGAGAGTCCGTCGTCCGCGTTCCTCAGCGCTGCGTCGCTTCATCGCGCCGGTCCCGGTGCTGGCGGCACTCTACGGTCCCGCCTGGGCCGGGCCGCCGGCGATCACCGGCCAGCCCGTCGTGGGACAGATCCCCGACTTCGACGGGCCGCTGGTCGTCAATCTGCGCCAGCAGGGCGTGATCTCCGGCAGCGGTCCATTGCAGGTGCAGGTCTCGCCGGAGGTCATCGTCAACGGCCAGCCGACCAGCGTGCTGCAGGCAAGCGTGGTGCCGAACACCGCGCCCGGAGCTGTCTGCATCCAGATCGACAACCTGGATTTCGGCGGCAGCAGCACCGACAACTTCGCCATCGACATCACGCTGCTGAATCTCGGCCAGCAAAGCGCCGGGCCGCAACGGGTCACGATCACCAACACGGCCGGCCCGGTGGTCGATCCGCAGGATCCCGCCTGCAACGATCCGAATACGACGCCGGTCGCCAATGCCGGTATCGACCAGACGATCGCAGACACCAATGGCGAACCCGGCGAGCCGGTGGTGCTGAACGCTTCGGCCACCACGGATGCCGATCCCGACAATCTGCTGACCTACGTCTGGACCGATGCGTCCGGCGCGCGGCTCGCCGACGGCGTCAATCCGACGATCAATCTCCCCGACGGGACTCACGTCGTCACGCTCACCGTGACGGACGACTCCTTCGACCCGCAGACCAACACCGCGACCGATACCGTCACGATCACCGTGGCTGCACCGGTGGTGAATGCGGGGCCCGTCGCCAATGCAGGCGGCGACCGCACCGTCGCCGACACCGATGGCCAGCCTGGCGAAAACGTCACGCTGGACGGTTCGGCTTCGACCGACAGCGACGGCAGGATCACTGCGTACGAGTGGTTCCGCGACACCGGGGACGGCGAACAGTCGCTCGGCACGGGCGCCACGCTCAGCACGCCATTGCCGGACGGCGCGAATGCCATTCGCCTGCAGGTGACCGACGACGGCGGCGCCGTGTCCTCGACCTCGATCATCGTCACCGTCACTGCGCCGCTTCCGAATGCCGCGCCGACGGCGAATGCCGGTCCGGATCAATCCATTGCCGATTCGGATGCGCAGCCCGGCGAACTGGTGCAGCTCGATGGTTCTGCATCGACGGACACCGACGGCACGATCGTCGCGTACGACTGGTTCCTGCAGACTTCGGATGGCGAACAGGCACTCGGCAGCGGCGCCACGCTGAGCGTGCGGATTCCGGACGGCACGAACGTCGTGCGACTGCAGGTCACCGATGCCGCGGGCGCTGTGAGTTCGGACACCGTGCAGATCACTGTCGCCGCGCCGCCCGAGCGGACGGTGCTGTCCGAGTTGCCCAACCTGACGCCGAATCAGCAGAAGATGGCGACGCAGCTCGATCGCATCTGTGCGCAGCTCGACCAGTCCGAAAGCACGCTCACGCCGGAACAGCAGGAACTACTCGTCCGCTGCAACGGCCTGCTGTTCAACAACAGCGCCGAGAACCAGCAGGACGCGCTCGATGAACTGAACGGCGAAGACTTCGCCGTCGCACGCACGCAGACGCTGCTGTTCGCGACGCAGCAGTACACGGGCATCATGGATCGACTCATGGCGCTGCGTGGCGGCGCGAAGGGCCTGAGCCTCGCCGGACTCAACGTCATCGTCGACGGCAAGCCAGTGCCGCTTGCCAGCATCGAGAAGATGCTGCGCGATCTGCTGGGCGGCGGCGCCAGCGCCGATGACGCAGAACCCGGCGGCCTGCTGAGCGATCGCTGGGGACTGTGGGTTCGCGGCAACTACAGCTTCGGCGACAAGGAGGCGTCGGCCGCGAGTCCGAGCTTCGACGCGGAACAATGGTCACTGCTCGCCGGCATCGACTATCGCCTCACGGACAACGCCGTGCTCGGCGGCTCGATCTCCTACGGCAGCGCCACGATCGATTTCAATCCGTCCGGCGAAGGCACGCTCGATACCGAATCGTGGGCGGCATCGATCTACGGTTCGATGTACGCGGCGAAGAACTTCTACTTCGACGCGATCGTCAACGTCGCCCCGTCGAGCTTCGATGCGCGACGCAACATCACGTACGTCGACGGCACCGGCCTGGTCACGGCCGACGCCCATGGCGACACCGACGGCATGACCGTGAGCGCCGGCCTGTCCGGCGGCTACGATTTCCTGCTGGGCGGCTTCACGCTCTCGCCCAACATCGGCGTGTTCTACATCGACGCGACCATCGACGGTTTCACCGAGGACGGCGCCGGCGGTCTCGACCTCATGTACGACGAACAGAAATTCAAATCGCTCACCGCGAATGCCGGCCTGCGCATGACGTACGCGTGGAAAACCTCGTGGGGTGTCGTGCTGCCGCAGATCCGCGCCGATTTCGTCCGCGAGTTCGAAGACGACGTGAACGTGTTCGGCGTGCGCTTCGCCGCGGACCCGGAAGCCGGCGCCGCTCCGCCGATCCTGGTCGAAACCGACAACCCCGATACCTCGTACTGGCGCTTCGCCGGCGGCCTCTCGGCCCAGTTCCGCTACGGCATCTCCGGTTATGTCGAGTACCAGCGACTGGAAAGCTTCCAGTACATCAACTTCGAGGACGTGGCGATCGGGCTGCGGGTGCAGCACAGTTTCTAGGCGATTTCACGCAGAGAGCTGTTCTTCTGTGGGGCCGGCTTCAGCCGGCCTTCTGCACTTCAAGAGGCCGGCTGAAGCCGGCCCCACAGGAAGAGGATGATCGTTCTGGTCTCTGTGCTCTCCGTGTGAAATTCAGACATCCGTCACACGCAAGCATTGAAACTGCCGGCCGATCGGCGTCGAATACCGGCACATCAACGACGACGCAGCCAGCGAGGCTTCGATGAATTCGCGATCCCTGCCGAATGTCCTGTTGCGCGCGGCGCTCACGCTGGCGCCGGCGTTTCTGATCGTCGCCTCCGCAGCCACACCTTCCGACAAGGCCGCGGCCACGAAGGGCATGGTGAAGCGTTCGGATCTGGAGATCGTCGACTGCCTGTTGCCGGGGCAGGTGCGTCAGCTCGGCAATTCGACCTATCTCACCCAGCGCCGGCCGATCCGCACCACCACGGCGGAGTGTTCGATCCGCGGCGGCGAATACGTCGCCTACGATCGCGCCGATCTCAAGTCGGCGCTGCGCATCTGGATGGACACGGCGCAGACGGGCGATCCCGAAGCGATGACCAACGTCGGCGAAATCTACGAGCGCGGCATGGGCGTCGAACCGAACTATGCCGAAGCGGCGACCTGGTATCAGAAGGCGGCCGACAAGGGTTACTCGCGCGCCATCTTCAACCTCGGCACGCTCTACGAGCAGGGACTCGGCGTGCCGCAGGATCAGCTCAAGGCGCTCAATCTGTATCGCCAGGCCTCGGGCCTGTCGGAAGACAGCCTCATCTACACCTCGGCCGCGCAGCGCGAACAGGATGAACTGCGCAAGGAACTGGAAACGGCGATCGGTGAGCGCGATACGCAGCTCAGTCTGTTGCAGAAGCAGCTGCAGGATCTGCAGAAGGAACTCGCCAAGCGACCCGTCGCGCAGCAGACCAGTGACAGCAAGGAAGTCGAAGCCCTCAAGAAGTGGATCGCACAGCTCGAAGCCGAAAAGCAGAAGAGCGCCGAACGCCTCGCGGGCATCCCGACCACGCGCTCGCCGCAGACCAGGGCGCAGCTCACGCAGCTGCCCGCGGTGGCCGACGAACGCACGCTCGCCGGCATGAAGTTCGGGCGCTACTACGCCATCGTCATCGGCAACCAGAACTACCAGGCCATCGAAAGCCTGCAGACGCCGAAGCACGACGTGCAGCGCGCCGCGCGCGTCCTCGCCGACAAGTACGGCTTCAACGTGCAGATCCTCGAAGACGCTGACGACATCCAGATGCTGAAGGCGCTCAACGATCTCAATGCCGTGCTGAAGCCCGAAGACAACCTGCTCATCTACTACGCTGGCCATGGCGAACGCCTCGCCAGCGGCAAATCACAGACCGGCTACTGGCTGCCGGTCAACGCCGACGCGCCGCCCAAGGACACGTTCTGGGTACCGAACGAACAGATCACCGGACACCTGAGCCGCCTGCCGGCCAAACGCGTCCTCGTCGTCGCCGACTCCTGTTACGCCGGCCTGCTCTCGACCGATCCCAGCTACCTGTTCATGAACGACAAGGTCAGCTATTCGAAGGACTACGTCGCCTACAAGCTGCCGAAGCGCTCGCGCCTGCTGCTTACTTCGGGCGGCGATGCACCGGTGCTGGATGAGGGCGGCGGTCAGAACTCGGTGTTCGCCCGCGCCTTCATCGACGAACTCGAAGCGAACACCGGCATTCTTTCCAGCCCGGAACTCTTCAACCGCCTGAGCAAACGCGTCCAGGTCGCGGCGCAGAGCAACAAGTTCGTGCAGAAGCCCGAGTTCAAGTCGATCAAGGGAGCGGGGCACGAGGTGGGCGACTTCTTCTTCGTGCCGAGAAGCAAAGGGTGAGACAAGAAGAATTTCCACGGGGGGAAGAATGGGAACACGGGGAGCACGGGGAAAGAAATTTTCTCTTCCGAGACCCCGTGTTCCCCGTGTCCCCCGTGGAAATTCCTTCCGGCTTCTTTGCTTCGAACTCTGCGTGAAACCCCTGTCCTAGACATCCCGCGCAATCATCCACGCCCGCGCTGCGATGTCCTGATACGCCTCTTTCGCCTGCGCCATGCGTGCATCCACGCCCTGGCCGTCGACGCTGCGACGGTAGACGCCGGCGAGAATGCCGGCGGAACGGAACAGCGAGAACACGAGGAAGAATTTCCAGTCGGCAATATCGGCACGTTCGGTGCGGCGCCGGTAGTTGTCGAGAAACTCCGCTTCCGAAGGAATGCCCAGCGCCGCGAGATCATTGCCGTCGAAACCGCGTCCCGAACTCGCCGGCAGGTGATAGGCGCTGCAGCAGTAGGCGAGATCGCCGAGCGGATGGCCGATGGTCGACAGCTCCCAGTCGAGCACGGCGACGACGCGCGATTCGATGGGATGAAACAGCAGGTTGCCGATGCGATAGTCGCCGTGCGCGATCGTCGCCTCGTCCTGCGACGGCAAGTGTTGCGGCAGCCATTCCATCAGACGATTCATTGCCGGCGTGTCGTCGACGGCCGAAGCCTGGTACTGCTTCGACCAGCGCGCCACCTGGCGGGCGACATAGCCGCCGGGTTTGCCGAAGCCGTCGAGTCCGACGGCGCGGTAGTCGATGCGATGCAGCTTCGCCAGCACGTCGTTCATTGCGTCATACATTTCCGATCGCTGCGGCGGCGTACAGCCGGGCAGCAGCCGATCCGTGTAGACACGACCGTCCACGTAGTCCATCACATAGAACATCGTGCCGATGATGCGCTCGTCGTCGCACAGCAGATGAACGCGCGGCACGGGGACATCCGTATCCCGCAGCGCCTTGAGCACCGTGTACTCGCGATCGACCGCATGCGCCGACGGCAACAGCTGCCCCGGCGGCTTCTTGCGCAGGACGAACGCGCGCTCCGCCGTCTGCAGATGAAACGTCGGATTCGAGAACCCGCCCTGGAACTGGCGCACCAGCACATCGCCGCCGAAGCCGTCGATGCGTGACGACAGATACGTCGTCAGCCGCGCCTCGTCGAAGCGGTTGTTCTCGAGCACCGGCACCAGGACGGCGGCACCGGTGGGGTTGTTGTTGGCCATGCGTTGCTGAAGAGATAAAAAAGTAACCGCATAGAACGCAAAGAACGCATAGAAGAGATCGCCATGCAGAGTTTCGATGGTGTTCTCGAGCCTGCATCCCTCGAATTCCGTCGGTTCCCTCCTTTATGTGTTCTATGCGTTCTTTGCGGTTAATACTCCGGTCCTGGATTCATCCCCGCCCGACCACGCCGCCGCCATCGATGACGATGGTCTGACCGGTCATGAACGAGCCGGCCGGGCTGGCGAGGAACACGGCGGCGCCGGCGATTTCGTCGGGCTCGCCGATGCGACGCAACGGATACGCTTTCACGGTGTGCGCATACGTTTCCGGGTTTTCCCACAGCGCGCGGGCGAAGTCGGTGCGCACCAGTCCCGGGGCGATGCAGTTGGCGCGAATGTTCTTCGGTCCCCATTCGACCGCGATGTTGCGGGCCAGCGCCATGTCGGCGGCCTTGGAAATGCCGTACACGCCGATGGTGGTCGAACCCAGCAGACCCGCGATGGAGGAGATGATGACGATGGAGCCGCCGCCGCGCTGCGCCATCTGCGGCAGCACCATGTTGCACAGCCAGAAGTTGCTGCGCACGTTGGAGTTCATCACCTTGTCGTAGGCATCGTCGGACATCTCGATGGCCGGCCCGTAGTAGGGATTCACGGCGGCATTGCAGATCAGCACGTCGATGCCGCCCCACTTCCTGACGGTGGCGTCGACCAGGCTCTGCAGATCCTCCTTGCGACCGATGTTGCAGGCATGCGCGAACGCCTCGCCGCCTTTCGCGGTGATTGCATTCACCACCTTCTCGCAGGCATCGAGCTTGCGGCTCGACACGACCACCTTGCCGCCATGCTCGGCGACGCGGTGCGCAATGGCTTCGCCGATCCCGCGGCTCGCGCCGGTGACCAGGACGACTTTGCCCTTCAGATCGAACAACGATGAAACGGCCATGCTGTGGCTCCTTTGGAAAGGGGGGAGGTTTCACACGGAGTTCACGGAGACCAGAATCAAGAGCCGGAATAATTTCCACGGGGAACACGGGGAACACGGGGTCCGGAACAGAAAGGTCTTTTTCTTGTCCCCGTGTTTCCCCGTGCCCCCCGTGGAAAATTCTTCTTTGTCTCGATCTCCGTGGTCTCCGTGAACTCCGTGTGAAATGTCTTGAGTCTTACTTGTACTTCGCGAGTTCCAGTTTGCCGATCTGGTTGCGATGGACTTCATCCGGGCCATCGACGATGCGCATCGTGCGGGCGCTCGCGGCGATGTGACCGAGTCCGAAATCCGTCGTCACGCCGGCGGCGCCGTGCGCCTGGATCGCCCAGTCGATCACATAGTTCAGCATCGTCGGCGCCGCTACCTTGATCATCGCGATCTCGCGCCGCGCTGCCTTGTTGCCGAGACGATCCATCTTGTCGGCGGCGTTCAGTACCAGGAGGCGCGCCTGATCGATCTGGATGCGGCAGTTGGCGATGCGTTCCAGCCAGATCGACTGATCGGCGATCGGCTTGCCGAAGGCGACGCGCGACAGCAGGCGCTTGCAGGTTTTCTCCAGCGTGCGCTCGGCAACGCCGATGTTGCGCATGCAGTGATGGATGCGTCCGGGCCCCAGACGCGCCTGCGCGATCTCGAAGCCGCGGCCTTCGCCGAGCAGGATGTTGTCGGCGGGCACGCGCACGTTCTCGAACACGATCTCCGAATGTCCGTGCGGCGCGTCGTCGAAGCCGAACACCGGCAGATGGCGGATCACCTTCACGCCCGGGGTCTTCATCGGCACCAGGATCTGCGACTGCTGCTGGTGCTTGGGCGCATCCGGATTGCTCTTGCCCATCACCACCAGGATTTCGCAGCGCGTATCGCCCGCGCCCGACGACCACCATTTGCGCCCGTTGATCACGTACTCGTCGCCGTCGCGCTCGATGCGCGTGGAAATGTTGGTCGCATCCGAGGAGGCGACCGCCGGTTCGGTCATGGAGAAGGCCGAACGGATCTCGCCGTTGAGCAGCGGCTTCAGCCAGCGCTCCTTGTTCGCGGGACTGGCGAAGCGGTCGAGGATTTCCATGTTGCCCGTGTCGGGCGCGGAGCAGTTGAACACTTCGGACGACCAGCCGACGCGGCCCATGATCTCGCACAGGGGCGCGTATTCGAGATTGGTGAGCCCGGCGCCGTTGTCCGAATGCGGCAGGAACAGGTTCCACAGTCCCGCAGCCCTCGCCTTGGGCTTGAGCGCCTCGACGATCGGAATCGGCTCCCAGCGCGCCTTGCCTTCGCGCCCCATGACGAATTCGGCCACGGCCTTTTCGTTCGGATAGATGTGCTCGTCGAAAAAGGCTTCGAGACGCGCGATCAGCGTCTTCACTTTGTCGGTGTATTCGAACTGCATGATGCCCCCAATGGCTTGTCCGGTATGGAACGCGGGGCAGGATCATAGCCAACGGCGTTGGCGGATCGCATCAAAGATTCAGCAGGCGGGGGTGAAGTGCTGCGATGCGGATGCGATGTGTGGCGATCGAGCAGGAGTCATGCGCGTCGTTCATGACGCGTCATCGATGATCAGAATGTGGGATGACCCGAATGAGGAAGGTGCTGGAGTCGTTCGCGGCGCTGGTGCCGGTGTCGCCGGAGAGGGTGAGCTGGTAGCGGCCGGGAGCGAGTTTCGTCGAGTTGACGTATACCGGTACGAATCCTTCGGCATCCGGAACGAGCGCGCCGATCTCGCCGACGCCGCGCAGCGATTCATCGGTGCCGATGGACGATAGCGTGATGCGATAACGCGGCGGCGTTGCTTCGACCTCCGGCAGCACACGCAGCGCGAAAACCTGGTCGGCAGCGGACAGGCGAAGTTCCGCGTCAGCAGCCGTGCTGCGCATCCGCATGATCGGCGCAGTCGCCACCACCGGGAGCGGATCGCGCAGACGGTCGACCAGCCCGGTTGCAGAAGCAACGAGCGCCGGCTGCGACGCGGGCCCGCGACCGAAGAAGACAAAGAGACCGACCGCGATGACAGCCAATCCCGCGGCGAGCGCCTGGTACTGTTTCTGCCGAAACCACGGAGTCGGCTTGAGCAACGACTCGAGCTCACCGGATTCTCTGAGCTGGGCCAGTCCGACCTTGAACCGCGCCGCCGCCTCCATCTCCTGCACGATCTCCGGATGTTCGAGGTAATAGGCCTCGAAGGCCTCCCGCTCGGTGTCGGGAAGCTGGTCCGCGAGATATCGCGCGACGAGGTGGTGATCGTCTATGTACTGGCGGTTCATCGGATCATTGCGCCATCAGAGTGCATACCCCTCGGAGCGGCCCATCCCCAGGAGATATCTGTTGTAAGGAAGATCGACATCACATCAGGGTTACACAGATGATCAATAGGCTGAAGAAGTCCGACCCTCTGAGACCCTGCGACTCAAGCAGGCCTCGCATGCGTTGGCGTGCCCGGAAGATCACCTTGTCGAAATGCAGCGCCGATAGTCCCATGTCGCTGCAGATGGACGCTTTGTCCTCTTCGTCGAGATAGAAACGTTTGACGATTTCGCGGTCGCGGGTGGTCGACAACGCCTCGATGACGCTGCGGACTTTTGTTGCGATTGCGGGCTCCAGATCCTTGTCTATCCCGGTATCGGGGGCGGGCAATGCATCGACCGCCTCGGGGTCCGCGCGCCGTTCGGACCGCTCAGCCATCTTGCGCCGGTGATTGCGCATCTGATTCATCGCGACCTGAAAGATATAGCCGCCAATGAGTTGCGGCTCGGAGATGCGGCCAGCGTCGAGGTGTTCGAGGGTAGTTATGAGCGCCTGACTAAGCGCGTCAGCAGCCAGTTGTTCGTTGCGAAGCTTTTGCCGCAAGAGACGCAGAAGCCCGGTGTACTGGGATTCGATCAGGGCTAGAACGGATTGCCTGTCCCAACTGCCTGCCATTTCTACCCTTGCCGAGTGTCGCTTCACAGAGTGAGAGCTTCAGAAACCGACGGCCCATTCGAAGCCCAGCCCGCCGTAAAACCCGCCATAAGCGTCGCTGAGTCCCTTTTCCAGCATCACGTAGAAGGCGTTGCCATTCCAGAATTGATACATGTAGACGAGATCTACTGAGCCTGCCTGGCTCATGCCGTGCCGGTTGGTGGCGACGAAGTCCGCGCCAATGTGGTGTTGTCCCAGCCAAGAGCGCAGACCGAGCGCTGCTGTGGACCGCACGTCACCGTAGCCGGCCAATTTTTTGTCCACTTCGGCTACGATAAGATTGAACTCAACTTGTGCGAGCGTCTCGCCGGCTTGCATGCGCAACTTGAAGTAAGCGTCGGTATCGTTGCTGAAGGAGGCTGGCGCGTGAGAGAGAACCTGTCCGACCTCTAGCGACAGGAAATCGAGCTTGCCCAAGTGCCGAAAATTCTTGGCGGCGGATAGCGTCAGATCGCCCACAGCCGAATCGCTCTGGCCTCCCACCGAACCATCGAAGAATTGCGTGCGAGCACTGAATTCCCAGTCGCTCGCCGTGAGCGTTCTGGCTTCTAGCGGGGCAACGAAGAAGTCGGTGTCCTGGCTGCCGTCATGGAACCAGCCGCTACCAACGTAGAGATAGACGTCGTTGGTAGCTTCGCGTGACTTAAGAAAGTAATCAGCAGCCGCGGCGGAGTCGGGTGTCGACAAAACCACACACGCTGCCGTTGCAGCCCACATCCGGATAGTCATCCCTGGGTACCTCCGTTTTGTTGTCTGCTTTCCCGCCGCGTCGATTATTACCGAACTTCTGATGCTGCCGCACCATTCCAGCAACTGTTGGAAGATCCCTGTTTAGGGCGAGATGTGTTATTTCTAGCCGCGCGGCGGTAAGGACTCACCAGAAATACGAACTCACGCCAGCAGAGACCCGCATGGACCGGTTCGGTGCGCCCCTCGGGAAGGCTTTCGCTCATTTGCTACGGTGCGGCGCGCTATTCGCATTGGGCTTCAGTGGATGTCGATCGGACGACACCCACTTTGTCCTGGACCACTCAGATTTGATCCATGGGGAAACGCAGCAGCAATTTTCCGTGCGGGCAAAACGTGGAGACAGAGTCCAGATTGTATTGAAACAAGACGGCCTGGATCTTTACGTAGCGATACAGGACTCGGCTGGCACCAGCCTTGGTCGATTCGAATCGAATACAGGTCGATATGGAGAGGACCATGCAGTCATGATCGCTCCCCGTGCGGACATCTATGTCATCCGCGTGGGCTCGGATCGACTGCCGCAGGTTTCCGGCTCTTTCCATCTGGTCATAACAGTCAACGCTGAGCCTGACGAAGCCCGTCTGCGCTACTCCGAGGCCTCCAATCTCGAAGTTGCCATGTCGCCCAAAGATCGCGTCGAGTTGTTCGAGTCGGCGGCAAATCTGTTCTTGCAACGAAAGAGCGGGCGCGAGGCCGGCATGTCCGCTCTTGCTGCTTCCACCCTAATTGCACACCGGCTGTCGGATTCCGCGCGTGCACAGTCATTGCTTGATCTAGCGAAGAGGACTTTGTCGGAAAGCGATGCTCTCCTGTTTGCGACGGCGCTGAATCTTTCTGCTTCCCTTCGGGCCGAGATTGCAGGTGTCCCAGAAGAAAATACCGAGACCATGGCGGCGGACTTCCTGAAAGCGCGTCGAATCTATCAATCTCACGGCTCAGACATCGGTATGGCTGAAGTGGATCTATATCGAGGTGTCGCACTGTACCGGATGGTCGACAAAGACGGGAACAGCCGGCGTGAGGAATCGGCACGTGCATGGCAGGAAGTCGAGAGAACCTGCCACCGGTTGCATGAAACAGGTTGCGAAGCCTTGGCTCTGAGCAATCTGGGAGTCTACCGTCGAGACTCCGGCGAAATCAGTGAGGCTTTCGAACGCTTTTATCGCGCCAGCACGCTTGTCACGGTGCGATCAGATCCGAATGTGTTTGCCGATGTCCAAGACAACCTGGCATTTGCGTTGAGTTCCGTTCTGAGTTTCGACCAAGCCATTGAGCATCATCGGCTTGCGATGGATGCATATGAGAAATACGGCGAATGCAGTGGTGTATCGCGCTCGCTATATGGCATCGGATATTCGTTGCTTGGAATCGGCGACGTCGAGCAGGCAAAGCGCTTCTACAAGGTTGCGCTCGAGCGCAGTTGCACCAGTGAAGCGGTCGCAAGCGCGTCAGGTTCGCACAATGAGCTGCTGGAAGTCGGTTCCGTACGCACGATGTGCGAGGGCGCAGTTGGTATCGCCAACAGCGACAAGGAGGAGAGGTTGAATGCTCTATGGGCAGCGTGGGACTTGGGTAGTCATGCCCGCATGCAACAAGACTATGCGGGAGCCATTGCCTGCCATCAGTTGGCCATGAAACTGGCTCCCACCCCGATCTCGAACTATGGAGCCCAGCTCGAATATGTCGAAGATCTGTTGAAATCCGGCGAAGAGAAAACTGCCGTCGAGGCATTTGCACCTCTTGCGCCAAATTCGGCCGGGAACATGACACGGCCAGTCGCGCCGCTGTATATGGCGAAAGCTTGGGAACTGGACGCCTACGTGAAGATTGTCCGAGGCGAGAGTCAGGCAGCGCAGAAATCCTTTGTCGAAGCTGAATCGCGCTATGAGGCATTGGGCGATGTCCAGGGGCAGTTCGAAGTCGCGACGGCTCGAGCACGTCTGGCTCGGGGCATGGGACAAGGAGCGGTCGCAAACCGGCATTTCGAGCGCGCGGACGAATTGCTCAGAAAAATCAGTCTAGCGAGCATCGATCCAACCTATCGGGGTGTGTTGTTTTCGTCCAGGCGGCAGATGTACGAGGACTGGATGCACAGTCTGCTCCAATCCCCGAGACATGATGCGGGCGGGTATGGACGTGAGCTGATGACTCTTTCTGTCAGCGATAGAAGCCGCTCGCGTGTCCTTGCGGATCTGATCAAAGCCTATGCCGTGGACAGGGACGCTCGATGGGCGCGGCGGTTGTTCTCTCCTTCCGATGAAGTGAGCGAGATACTACGAGCGGCTGAAACAGAAAGAGCAGGAACACAGGACGACATCGAGAGATCCAGGCTCAATTTCAACCACGAGACGCGTGTTGCGGCGGCTTCGGCAATCATCGACCCCCGTGAGCGTGGGATAGCGGTCAATGAGCTGAGAGTGTGGCAAAGATCGTTGCCGCCGACCGCCAGCGTCGTGGAGTACATGCTTGGGGAGCAGGCCAGTTACGCATGGGTTCTGCGGAGAGATACGGTGGTTCGTGTGGAACTGGCGAATGCCACAGAAATTGCAACAGCGGCGGCAAGCGTACGTGCCGCCATGGTGTCCACGCGTGGGGATGTCAGGCCTGCGCTTGCGCGGATGTATGACTTGGTGCTTCAGCCAGTGCGCGAATACCTGCACGGTACGGAACTCGATGTCGTTGCAGATGGCCCATTGTATGGTATCCCCTTCGCGGCATTGTGGGACCGCCGATCCGGAACTTACCTGGCGCAAGGATTCGCCATCCGGCATCTTCCTTCTATCCATTTCGCAGTCACGCGCACGACAAAGCCGGGATCCGGAGTCGCGAAGCGCGCGTTGCTGATCGGCGATCCTGTCTACGATCTTGAGGACGCGCGACAACGCTGCGCGTCGGCGGACGCAAGAATGTCACGGGAGTCACCTCCGCCCCAATCCACGTACAGGCGATTGCGTGGTACCGGAACGGAAGTCGACCGGATTGCTGCGTCGCTGGGTAGGCACAGCATCGCTGTTGACATGCTTACAGGCTGTGCCGCCAATCAAGCAAGAGTTCTGGCCAAGGGCCTGGGTGCATACCGCTATATTCACTTTGCAACCCACGCGACAGCGAATGAACAGCTGCCTCAGCACTCCGCAATTCACCTTGCGGCGTACGATGAAAGCGGCCGGTATGTGAATGGGGAATTTACGGCCGCGCAACTATTCGAAACGCCCCTCAATGCGGAGCTGGTTGTTCTGAGCGGTTGCTCGACGGGTGGCGGGCGCAGCATTCAAGGTGAAGGTGTGCTCGGTCTTTCGTTCGCCGCTCTCGCCCTGGGAAGCCGTTACGTTGTGTCCACACTATGGTCAGTTGCGGATGTACCCAGCGTAATGGTCATGGAGCGCTTCTATGTAGAGCTATTCGCCGAAACGGCGTCTGCCGCAGAGGCATTGAGAACTGCGCAACTGACGCTCCTGAATGATCCCAAATGGGAAAGTCCGCGGTACTGGGGAGCCTACATTCTAGTCGGCACCTGATTTTCCGATCCGAGAGCACATGCCATGACATCAATCGCTCGCCTTCTCACTGTCCTGATCGCAATGCTGTTGCACGCATGCGCATTGGTCACGGATCTGAGCGGACAGTCGGTTCAAGCCAGAATGAAGATGCATGCGGGGCACGCATGGAGAATGGAGAAGGGACCGTACGAGCCCATCACGGCAATCAGAGAATTCAGGGAGGACTACGTAGACGAGAAGGATCTCATCCTGACGTCAGGACAACTTCGTTCCGGTTTGCTGAATATGAGTCTGTTTATTCTGAACGAGAAATTGGTATGTCGGGATGGCGAGCTCCCGCCCCAAATCTGTGGTTCCTACCCGGGAGAAGTGCGCCTTCATGCTGATATCCCCGAAGCAACTGAGAAATGCATGATCTTCGCTGCGACACATTTCCCTGTTGCTCAATGGATAGGCTCATCGAAATTCACCACAAAAGATAAAACAGAACACGACATCTGCGTGGCTATTACCCTGGTAGTGAATAGCAGCGAGAAGAATGATGTCGACCACGATCGATTGCTTGCGGATGTCTACATGGTCGAAGGAGGAGGGGCGGGTCCGGGGAGCGTACCAGGCGGACCCAGACCAACCAGCTTCAGACCGATCCAGGAAAGTAGCGCCGTGCGGAGTGACGTTCCATCTCGCTAACCCCCATCAGTCGCACATCGAGGTCAACGTCGAGGTCAACATAGGGATCAGGGAGATCAAATCGTGAAGAACAAGCGTGAGAAAGTTCGCCTTTGGTTGACCGCAACAACGATGCTGCTGGCATTGTTTGCCACAGTGCTTATCGTCATCCCGTTGATGCGAGTATTGATTCACGATGAAGAAAACTATGCGGGTACCCCTGCAGATCCGCTGTCATTCAAGTGGCAGGTGTGGATCTATGACGCTAACGCGAATCGGGAGTGCGGTGGTGCCTTGCTCGACAAGCAGTGGATCGTCACCGCAGCACATTGTCTGCCGTATATAGGTATGAACGGAAAGGTAACTGTGAGAGTGGGCTCTCACAACAAATCGGCAGGGGGAACGCTGCTCATCGTCAAGAGATCGAGTATGGTGTTTCATCCCGATTATCCTAAGCCGACCTCCTTGGGTGAGGTCATCAGAAACGATATCGCGCTCCTGAATCTGGGAACGGCACTGAGCCAAGCGCCAGGGATCATCTCTTTGCCAGAGTCGGATGACGAGAGCGCAAACCCGGCATTCGTAGCCGGATGGGCTTGCGGGCCTGAGCACCAGTTCAACATTTTGAACCGACAATGGAATCTTGGAACCTGTCCAAACAACTTGCGCTACGCCGCCGTGGAGATGAGAACCGACATTGATTGCCAAAGCGAGTATGGATCGTCTGCCCAGAATGCCCTGTGTGCGGGAGACGCGACTGCAGGATTCGACCTGCGCGACAGCGGCGGAGGATTGAGTTCTGCTAAACAAGGCAGTGACGCGAAACTGCTGGGCGTCGTGAGTACGTTGGCCTCTGGCAAACCAGACGCCTATACCAAAGTGTTCAGGTACAAATCCTGGATCGAATCCTGCCGCACAGATGCGGCGTCCGAATGCTGTATTCACGGCACTTCGTGTCCCATATGAACAAGATTGCAATATGGAAGCAACAAATCCGCCGGTGACCATGGTCGTGAACTGAGAAGAATTCTACTCACGCCACAGATTCCCTCAGGCGCCACGAACGATGCGGGCGCTTCCAACGAATAAGCGAGGGACGGGCATGAATAAGCGAAACTCTTGGCTGCTGACAGTTGCAGCGATAGTCATCCTTTCTGCATGCAGCAGCGGTGCCAGCGATGACGAAGCAGAGGGCGACGACGGTGGTGCCACCGCAGGCCCCGGTTGGACCATCCCTCTCGCCCCACCTACTGCTCCTGCCGCCGGTGCCCCCATCGACGGCATCTTCCGCGACTCCGTCGTGCAAGGTCTCGACTACAGCGACGGCGTCGCCTTGATGGGTACGACTGGCGCCGACGGCGGCTTCCGCTACGCCCAGGGCAACACTGTCACCTTCAAACTCGGCGGCCTCACGCTGGGCAGCTATCCCGGACAGCCGTTCATGAGCCCGATGCACCTGATCGGCACCCCGACGAACGTTGCGCAGCAGATCGAGAACCGGGCACGACTGCTGCAGATGCTGGATATCGATGGCAATCCCGACAACGGCATTCTGATCTCGGAGGCCGTGCGTGCTGTCGCCGTGGATTGGACGACGCCGGACTTCGGCGCCAGCTACACCGACTTCGCGACGGCGGTCCAGCCGCTCGTCGCCGCCGCCAGCGCGGCCGACGGCACGGCGCATGTATTGCCGTCGGAAGTCACGGCGCGCGATCACTTCGTCCGTACTGCCTGGTGTACCTACAACGGCATCTATCGCGGCACCTACACCGGATCTGGCGACAATGGCGTCTGGACGATGGTGACCTACGGTACTGGCGCGCGCATGTTCGGGGCGGGATACAGCACGGTCGACCGCGCAGGATTCGAGCTGGAAAAGCAGTCCGGCACCGGGCTGTCCATCTTCCCGACGTTTTCGGCGGGTACCGCGACGAACGGCGCGACGTTCTCCGGCAGCTTCCGCACACCCGATACCATCACCGGAACATGGACCAATGGACCTGACAGCGGCACGTTCAGCGGCGCACGTTCCGGCGGATCGAGCACCGCCGTCTATCGCATCAGCGGCTACGTCTTTCCCCTCGGCACCGCATTGCTGATCAATCTCGAAATCGATGCTGCGGATCGCATCACTGGTTCGATCATCGATCGCGATTATCAGGGCCGCGCCGAGCCGGTCGCTGTGACAGGTACGCTGAGCGGCACCACGTTCGCGGCCGCAGCCGCGGGCAATCAGTACGTCTTCACGTCGACGTTCAACAAGAACGCAAGCAGCGGCGCGTATCAATTGACGGGCAGTCTGCGTGACAACGTGAAAGGCAGGGACATCGGGCTGAACAGCAATCCGCTGCAGGGCTGCCGGCTCAATTGACGGAAATGTCGCAGGCCAGGGGCGACCTGCGACCCGGTTCTCATTATCTGTCGCCGGATCCCGACGTCCGCTGTCGGAAATTCAACCCTTCGCGATCCGCGCCGATGGATTGACCAAGGGTTGAAGGAACTACTTCATCCGGGTGGCGTTCGAATGATGGACAGGATTGGAGTCGATCATGAACACGAACAAGCGCTGGCGGCAGCATTTGAACGAACTGGTTACTGCGAGACTGGATCCGATCGTCTACGCGCTGCGCTGGGCGCGCGATCCGCGCTGTCTGCAGAATGGCGTGAGTCATCGTCGCGTCGGTCGCGTGCTGAACACGCCGGTGTGCTCGCTGTGGGCGGTGCAGTCGACGCGCGGCTGGGAATGATTCCCCGGCGTTTCTCCGCATCCATCCATTAATTCGTACAAAGCGACGCCGCTCGACTTTGTATCGTGCGCAGCATGCTTACCGGCGTGCTGCGATCCCGACCGCGAACCGAACTGCTCGTCCGTGAGCGGGCATCTCACTCCACCGACGATGCACTGAGCCAGCTGCTGCGCTCGCGCAGCCTGCGTCACTGCCGTTTCGTCAGCGACTGCGAGATCGGTCCGTTCATCGTCGATCACCTGTGTCCCGAACAGGCGCTCGTCATCGACCTGACCCGTCCGCCGGGCGAGACGGAAGCACGGGCGCGCTTCCTCGAATCGCTGGGTTACCGGGTCGTTACGGTGAGTCGTCGCGATCTGTTCCATCGTCCGGAAGCCGTGCTGTTGCGGCTGCGGCGCCTGCTGCAGGCGCCATAAGCAATCGCCGGGTCACGACATCGTGGCGTCGGAAGGAAATGTTGCGGAGGAGGGTTCGACATCCTCGTCAACAATGCGGGCATCCTGGTCTGATCCCCTCCTCCGCGCAGCGGGGGAGGGTTAGGGTGGGGGCTCTCACTGTGGGGCCGGCTTTCAGCCGGCCGCTTTCAGAGTCAGGCTAAAGCCTGACCTACAGAAACTTCTGAAACAGGCCGGCTGAAGCCGGCCCCACAGGAAGAGAGAGAGGGAATCCGGATCAGTCGATGCGGTACACCCGTTCGATCAATCGCGTCAGCCCACGCTGCCGGAACCGTTCGTTCTCCGGCCGCTGCAGGATGTCCCTCTCGGCCAGCGGCTGAACGCGGCCTGCTCCGAACAGCTTCCTCACCTCCGCATCGCTCACCGCAAATGGCGGACCGCTCATCTCCTGCTGCGGATAGTCGGCGGTGACGAGCAGCGTCGGGGTGCCGGGCGGAAGGACGTCGTGCAACTTCGCCGCATAGGCTTCGCGCAGGTCTGGCGGCAACGCAATCAGCGCAGCACGATCGAACACCGCACGCACGCCGGCGAGATCGGCGGCCGTCAGATCGAAGAAATCGCCGCACAGCAGCTCGATGTCCTGCGCCCGCCAGCGCTCAAAGGGGCCGGCCTGCCCGACCTCCGGCGTCACGCCCCACTCGCTGAAGAAATCCGCCACCGCCTGATGAGCGAGTTCGACGCCGATCACGCGATGGCCGCGTTCGCGCAGCCAGTGCATGTCGAGACTCTTGCCGCACAGGGGCACGAACACGGTCGTGCCCGGCGGCACGTTCAACTGCGGCCAGTACCGTTGCAGATACTCGTTGACGCTGCGCTGGTGAAAGCCGATTTCGTTGCTCGACCAGCGGTCGAGCCAGAACTGGGGGGTCATGCGGGCGAGTGTATTACGGCGGCCTTCGCCTATCCCACCCGCTCGATCCGCCGTGCTGTCAGGCCCAGGAACAGCACCGTGATGCCCAGCAGCACGGCGATGTGGTTGAGCGGCGAGCCGATGATGAAGTTCTGCGCGCCGATGCCCGCCAGCGCCAGCTGATCCAGGTAGAACGCCGGCGAGGCCATCACGACTGCGCGAATGCCTTCGGGCAGCGGAATGAACAGGCCCGAAAAGTAGAGCAGCACGAGGTACACGACGTTCGTGATGGCAGGCGCCGCACGCCCCGAGGTGAGCGAGCCGATCCACAGGCCGATCGCGCAGAAAGGAATCGAGCCGAGGGTCATGATCGCGATCACGATCAGCATCTGCAGCAGCGACAGCTGCACTGCGCCGAGCGCCAGCGCAGCAATGGCCATCAGCGCGACCGCGATCGCCGTCGACACGGCGGACATCGCCATGCTCGCGGACAGCGATGCGAACGGCGGCATCGGTACGGCCCGTTTGTAGCGAAAGAACCCCTGTTCCCGCTCGAGCGCGAAGCCGATGCCGAAGCCGAACATGCCGGGCGTCATCGCGGCCATCGTTGCGAAACCGCAGAACAGGAAGAACGGCACGTTCGGATCCTGGCTCTTGAAGGCGCCGAAGATGAAGCCGATCAGCAGGTAGAACAGCACCGGGAATGCGAGCGTCGGAACGGCGAAACCCGGATTGCGCATCGCGCGCAGGAACGCGTACTTCGTTTCGAGCGCATAGCAGTCGACGATGCGGCGCGTCGACATCGGCGCGAACGAGTGAGGGGTAACAGTGGAGAGGGACATCAGGCGGCCTCCTGCGTGAGTTCGGTGAATGCCTCCGACAAGCCGGCGCGGCGTACTTCGAGATCCGCCACGGTGTCGTCGGCCTGGAGCAGGCGGCGCACGACAGCCTCCGCGTGCTTCGTCGTGATGACGATGCGCCCGTGCGTCGCGGTCACCGTCTCGATTTCCGGCCAGGTCCGGATCGTTTCGATCGGCGTGCGCGTGGTGCATTCGATGCGTCGTCGCGAGACGAGTGCGCGCATGTCGCCGACGCTGGCGTTCGCGAGCACCTTGCCCTTTGCGGTCACGACGACCCTGTCGGCGAGCGCCTCGGCTTCTTCGAGATAGTGTGTCGTGAGCACGACCGAGCAGCCGCCGCGGACGAGCTCGCGAATCGTGTTCCACATCGTTTCGCGTGCCTTGATGTCGAGTCCCACGGTGGGCTCGTCCAGAAACAGCAGTTGCGGCCGCCCGCAGATCGCCATGGCGAACTGCACCTGCCGCTTCTGTCCGCCGGACAGCTTGCCGTAGGGCCGCTGCGCGAGCGCCGTGGTGCCGGTCATCTGCATCGCGGCGTCGGGATCGAGCGGCGTTGCGTAGTAACCCGCGGTGAGGTGCAGCAGCTCGCGGACGCGCAGCTCGGGCGGCAAGGCGACCTCCTGCATCATGATGCCGATCTGTCGTCGTGCGACGAGCGACGTCGGCGACAGGCCGAACAGCGAGACCTCGCCCGCATCCGGCTGTTCCAGACCGAGCAGGAGGGAAATCGCCGTCGTCTTGCCTGCGCCATTGGGGCCGAGCACGGCCAGCAGCTCGCCGCGCTGGATGTCGAGATCGAAGCCGTCGAGCGCGACGGTCTGTCCGTAGCGCTTCTTCACGCCGCTCAACGAGGCCAGCGAACCGGCCTGCGACGTCGGCTGCGCGGATGCGACCGGCGCCGGCACGGCGGCTCGATCGTCGAAGCGTCTGCCGTTCAGCGTCTCGCCGATGATCGTATTGCGAACCAGGTACCGATAGCTCACGAGCAGCAGCGCGACCGTCACGATCATGAGCAGCGGAAACTTGATGCTCCAGTGGAGCGGCCAGTCGGACATCAGCTCCTGCAATCCGAAGATGAGCGGCAGATGCAGCAGGTACATCCAGTAGGAGGCGTCGGCCAGATAGCGCACCACCGGTCGATGCGCAGAGAGGAAGCGCATCGCGGCGCCGATCAGCGCAAATGTCCAGATCCACGAAGCGACCGCATACGCGACGGCGCCGACCGCAGGAGGCAGTGGCATCGAGCCCAGGACGATGATCGCCGCGCTCGCGACGAGTGCGCCGACGGCGTAGCCCGCCCAGGCGCGTTGCAGAACCGACAGCAGCGTCTGCTGCCGGTGCAGCAGCCAGCCGAAGACGAACGCGACGCCATAGCCGACGAATGCCGGCAGATTCGGAATCAGCGACTGATCGGGCGTGGGAATGCCCTGGTAGACGGTCCAGCCCGGCCATGCCGTCAGACACAGCGCCACCGGCAGCGCCAGCACGATCGGCGCGAGGTGCGAGCGCATCAGCCAGCCGACGACCGCATCGGCGCGGGCGCGCAGCGCAACGCCATCGAACACCTTGAGTATCAGTGCGCGTGCCGCGAGCACGATGACGTAGAGCAGCGCGAGCACGTACAGGAACCACAGGTGGATCAGGGGAACGGCGAGCGCCGTATCCGGCGCCGGTGGCGGTGTCAGCGGCCTGCCTGCGTTGAGCGTCGCCCAGACGAAGATCGCAATCACGATCGGCGTGATCACGATCCAGCCGACGACCAGCGGCACCAGGATGCGCTTTGCACGATCCCTGGCGAAGCCGCGCGCGCCGCGACGATGGAACACCAGGTGCGCGAAGAAACCGGCGACGACGAAGAACGCCGTCATGCGAAAGATGTGAATGATGTAGAAGGCCGCCTGAAGAAATTCGCTCGGCGAATGGTCGGCGATCGGCCAGCCCAGGGTCGTGAGCGACGGCATGAAGGACATCGTGCCGTGCAACACGATGCCCAGAAGCAGCGCGCCCGCCCGCACGGCGTCGAGCGCATGCAGTCTTTCGATGTCGTTGTGCATGTTGTTCCCCTCCCGGTTCCTTCGAGCTGAAGGCATGATGCGCATGAATCCATGAGATCGACAGTGCGAACCGGTCAACGGCGTCCGCGAGCCGGCGAAGGCCGCTCGCGCCGCTGCCGAGACGCGAACGCTACTGTGACGATGGAAGGCGTCGGGCTGCAGTGTGCTTCGTCATTGCCGCGACGATGACAAATGTCATGGGACGCAGAGAGCCGCGCGCGGCACAATTGCACCGGTTCGGTTCCATCGAGAGAAGCATGAAGATCGCGTTGCCGCCGCGTCGCGTACGAACCCCGTGGGGCGCCCTGTGCTGGTCGCTGTTCATGCTCTACCTATTCATCGAACCCTATCAGCGGGGCGCCGGATGGATCGAATGGGCAGTGACGGCGCTCGCGTTCGCAATCCTCGTCGCGCTCTACACCGTCGGGCTCATGTACTGGGGCTATCGACGCATCCTGCGCAATGTCTGTCTGGGCGTGCTGGCGCTGGCCATGACGTTTCTCGCCTATCGTCCCAGCGGCGTCATTCTCTTCTCGATGGTCGGTGCGTTCGCGCCCTTCGCGGTCGGCGGCAACATCGCACGCTCCATCGCGGCGGTCGCCGGCGTCATCAGCATCATGCTGCTCGAGTGGTGGCTGGCGTACCCGCAGCTGCCCATGGATTTCCCGACGATCATGGCCATGCAGACCGCCCTCGTGAGCGCCGGTACGACCTTCGTGGCGCGGGTGAATCCCGAGATCGAACGCGACCACCGCGTCGCCGAGCGCGAACGCATCGCGCGCGATCTTCACGACGTCCTGGGACACACGCTGTCGAGCATCACGCTGAAGGCGGAACTCGCCGGCAGGCTTCTGGATGCGAATCCGCAACGGGCGCTCGCGGAGATCAACGATGTCGAGCGGATCTCGCGCGAAGCACTCAACGAGGTACGTGCCGCCATTCACGGATATCACGCCGGAGACATTCGCGACGAGTTCGAACGTGCCGAGTCATTGCTCGGTGCCGCAGGCATTGCAGTCGAAAAGCGTTGGGAACCGGTCGACGTGGATCCCGCGCGCGAGCGCGTGCTGGCGCTCGTACTGCGTGAGGCTGTGACGAATGTCGTGCGGCATGCCCAGGCGAAAGCGTGCCGGCTGGCGCTCTATCGGGCATCCGACGAAGTCCGTCTCGAAATCGGCGATGACGGTCGCGGCGGGATTCATGCGGAAGGCCTCGGCATGCACAGCATCCGCAGTCGCGTCGAAGCCTTCGGCGGCACGGCCTCCTGGTCCGGTGCCGCTGGAACGCAGCTGATCGTGGCGCTGCCGATTGCAAACGTCGCCTGAAGCGAATGACAGACATGACCACCCCACGCATTCGCGTCGTCCTTGCCGAGGACCAGACAATGGTCCTCGGTGCGCTGGCTGCATTGCTCGATCTGGAACGCGACATCGAAGTCGTGGCGCAGGCCGCGAATGGCGTCGAGGCGCTCGCGGCCGTCGAAGCACACGCGCCGGACATTCTGATCACCGACGTGGAGATGCCGGAACTGTCGGGACTCGACGTCGCAGCGCAGCTGCGCCATCGGGTCCGCACGCGCGTGATCGTCCTGACGACGTTCGCCCGCTCGGGATACTTGCGCCGCGCCCTCGAAGCGGGTGTGAACGGTTACCTGCTCAAAGCACGTCCGGCGCGTGAACTGGCGGACGCCGTGCGCAGGGTTCATCGCGGATTGCGTGTCATCGACCCGCAGCTGGCCGCCGAATCCTGGGACGATCCCGATCCGCTCACGGATCGCCAGCGCGAGGTGCTGCGTCTGTCGACCGAAGGCATGTCCACCGCGGACATCGCCGCACGGCTCGCGTTGTCGGCGGGAACGGTTCGAAACTATCTGTCGGAAGCGATCGCCAGGACGAGCGCGGCGAACCGGATCGAAGCTGCGCGGATTGCGCGCAAGAAGGGCTGGTTGTAGTGCGCCAGACGATCGAGATGGCCGAACGATGCCCGCGTAGCGGGAGAAGGATGGGGGGCTCTTGTAGGTCAGGCTTTAGCCTGACTTCCGAAAAGAGGCCGGCTGAAGCCGGCCCCACAGCCAAGAGGCCTCCGCCCCGACCCAAGCCTACCGATACCGGCTCATGATCTTTTCCATGCCCTTCCTGCCCGGTGTCAGTTTCTCGTAGGACATCGTGTTGAGCGGCGACCCGGCGGTGTTGTTCACCGCGTGAAACTCGGGGCTGCGCTCATCGATATAGATGAGTCCGGTCACGTGCTCGCCCTGGCGCAGCTTCTCGCGCAGATAGTTCATCGCCTTGCCGCGATGCGTCGGGTCGTAGCTCGCATCGAGTTTGCGCAGCAGCACGCGGCTGCCGTCGTGCAGCGTCACGGGCGTGACTTCGCCTTCGGCATAGTTCGTCGTGATCTCCTGCGCGGGCGGCACGAAGTCGGCATGCACCACTTCATCGTAGTGATCGCGCACGAACCCGTAGCTCTTGGTCGAGCCCTCGTGATCGTTGAACGTGACGCAGGGCGAGAGCACGTCGATGAGCGCGAAGCCCTGGTGCTTGAGGCCCGCCTTGATCAGCGGCACGAGCTGCTCTTTGTCACCAGAAAAGCTGCGCGCCACGAAGGTCGCGCCGAGCGTCAGCGCCGTGAGCACCGGATCGACCGGCGGCTGGCGGTTCTCCTCGCCGCGCTTCGCCTTCGAGCCGATGTCTGCCGACGCCGAGAACTGTCCCTTCGTCAGCCCGTACACGCCGTTGTTCTCGATCAGGTACAGCATGTTGACGTTGCGACGGATCGCATGCGCGAACTGGCCGAAACCGATCGACAGCGTATCGCCATCGCCGGAGACACCGATGTAGTAGAGATCGCGATTGGCTGCCGCGGCGCCGGTGGCGATCGACGGCATGCGCCCGTGCACCGAGTTGAATCCATGCCCGCCGCTGACGAAGTACGCCGTGGTCTTCGACGAACAGCCGATACCCGACAGCTTCGCGAGCTGCTCCGGCCGGAGGGACAGACCCCAGACCGCTTCGATGACTGCGGCCGTGACCGAGTCATGGCCGCAGCCGGCACACAGTGTCGACATGCCGCCTTCGTAGTCGCGGCGCGTGAG
>NZ_DAINNK010000019.1:0-31621 GCF_036735925.1 Povalibacter sp. | reverse complement strand
GAGCCGAGTTCGGCCAGCACGCCATCGACGATGCAGCTCGATGAAATCGGCAGGCCGCTGTAGTGCAGGATCGAGCGGAGCTGGTGTTTCTCCACGGCGGTTTCCAGCGTCAGCAGGCTGCGCAGTTGCGCGTCGCGGTTCTGTTCGACGACGAACAGCAGCGGATGCGAGGCGAGAAATTTCTCGACCTCCTGGCCGAAGGGAAATGCCCGGATACGCATGTAGTCCAGGGTCACGCCTTTGGCTTCGAGAATGTGCAGCGCCTCGCGCACCGCGCCGTCGCTGCTGCCGACGGAAATGATCGCCGCCTGGTTGCCCGAGGTTTCGATGATCGCCTTCGGCACCAGCGACTTCGCGCGCTCGAACTTGCGCTTCAGGCGATCGAGCACGACCTGGTAGTCGTGCGCGTCCTCGGTGTAGCCGCCGTACTGGTTGTGACCGGAGCCGCGCGTGAAATACGCGCCCTTCGGATGCACGCCGGGCAGCGTGCGGTAGGGGATCGCGTCTTCGTCCAGATCGAGATAGCGGTGGAACTTGGTCGGCAGCTGTTCGATCTGTTCCTTCGTCAGCACCTTGCCGCGATCCGGCTGGTAGCTCTCGTCCCAGTCGAGGACGGGACACATCCAGTCGTTCATGCCGATGTCGAGATCCGACATCACGAATACCGGCGTCTGCAGGCGCTCGGCCAGATCGAAGGCATCGATCGCCATGTGGAAGCATTCTTCCGGGTTCGCCGGGAACAGCAGCACGTGGCGCGTGTCGCCGTGCGAGGCATAGGCCGCCGCCATGATGTCGCCTTGCTGTGTCCGCGTCGGCATGCCCGTCGAGGGTCCGACGCGCTGGATGTCGAACAGCACCGCGGGAATCTCGGCGTAGTAGGCGAGACCGATGAACTCGTTCATCAGCGAAATGCCCGGGCCGCTGGTCGGCGTGAAGGCGCGCGCACCGTTCCAGGAGGCGCCGATCACGGCGCCGATGGCGGAGAGTTCATCCTCGGCCTGCACGATCAGGTAATTGTTCTGGCCCGTCTGCGGATCGACGCGCCACTTCTGGCAGAAGCTCTTGAACGCATCCATCACCGACGTCGACGGCGTGATCGGATACCACGCGCCGACCGTCGCGCCGGCATAGAGACAGCCGAGTGCCGCCGCGGTGTTGCCATCGATCAGGATGTGATTCGCCGTCCTGTCCATGCGCTGCACGCGGATCGGCAGCGGACACTGGAAATGCTCGCGTGCATAGTGGTAGCCGATCTCCAGCGCCTGCACGTTCGAGTCGAGCAGCGATTTCTTGCTGGCGTAACTCTCGGCCAGCAGCGCGCGCATGACGTCGAGATCGATCTCCAGCAGCGCGGCGAGCACGCCGGAGTACATGATGTTCTTGAGCAGGATTCGCGCCCGCACACCCTTGAACGTCTCATTGCACATGCGCGCCAGCGGCACGCCGAGAAGGGTGATGTCGTCGCGTTTCAGCAGCGTCGGGCGCGGCCAGCTCGAGTCGTAGATCAGATAGCCGCCGGGATCGACTTCACGCACGTCGCGCGCATACGTCTCCGCGTTCATCGCCACCATGAGGTCGATGCGGCCCGAGCGTGCGACGTAGCCGTCGCGCGTCACGCGGATTTCGTACCACGTCGGCAGCCCCTGGATGTTCGAGGGGAAGTAGTTCTTCCCCATGACGGGAATGCCCATGCGGAACATGGACTTCATCAACAGCGTGTTGGCGCTGGCGGAGCCGGTTCCGTTGACGTTCGCGAGCTTGATGACGAAGTCGTTTAGGCGGTCTTGCGCGTCTGCGGAACTGAGCATGGGCCCTCGTCGATCGCGTGCGGAATCCTGATGGTCGATTTCTGCATGTCCCATGCGGCTGTGGGACAGCGTTCGGCGCACAGACCGCAGTGCACGCACAGGTCTTCGTCCTTGACCATGACGCGCGCGGTCTGTTTCAGCGGTGTCGAGACGAACAGCGGCTGTGTCTTGTTGCGCGCCGGCGCTTTCAGATGCAGGCGCAGCTCGTCTTCCGGCCGGTTGCCGGTCATCGTCAGGCAGTCGACCGGACAGATGTCGATGCAGGCATCGCACTCGATGCACAGCTTGGCATCGAACACGGTCTGCACGTCGCAGTTGAGGCAGCGCTGCACTTCGGCCGCCGTCTGCTCCGCGTCGAATCCCAGTTCGACTTCGATGTTGATCTTCTTGAACCGTTCCTTCAGCGAGACGTGCGGCATCAGCCGGCGCTCGGCGGCGTTGTAGTCGTTCCTGTACGACCACTCGTGCAGGCCCATCTTGCGGCTCGACAGGTTCAGCAGCGCCGGCAGGCGTTCGGCCACGTCATTTCCCTGCAGATACCGGTGCAGGGAAATCGCCGCCTGATGTCCGTGCTCCACGGCCCAGATGATGTTCTTCGGGCCGAATGCGGCATCGCCGCCGAAGAAGACGTTCTCGCGCGTCGACTGGAACGTGACCTTGTCGACCTTCGGCACGTGCCACTTGTCGAACTCGATGCCGAGATCGTTCTCGATCCACGGAAACGCATTCTCCTGACCGATGGCGAGAATCACGTCGTCGCAGGGAAAGAGCGTCTCGCCGGCGATCCGCTCCGACACGATGCGATTGCCGTCGAGCTCGTATTCCATGCGATCGAAGATCATGCCGACCAGCTTGCCGTCCTCGACCACGAACGACTTCGGCGCGTGATTGATGACGATCTCGACGTTCTCGTCTTCGGCATCCTCGAGTTCCCAGTCGGACGCCTTGAAGAAGTTGCGCGGCTTGCGCGCCATCACTTTCACGTCGGTGGCGCCGAGCCGCAACGAGCTGCGGCAGCAATCCATCGCCGTGTTGCCGACGCCGATGATCAGCACGCGCCGGCCGATGCTCTTGATGTGCTCGAAGGCCACGGATTCGAGCCAGTCGATTCCTATATGTATGTGTTCGCGCACCGTCTCCGAGGCATGGCGGCCGGGCAGATCCAGATCCTTGCCCTTCGGCGCGCCGCTGCCGACGAAGATGGCGTCGAACTGTTTCGAGTTCAGCAGTGCCTTGAGGCTTTCGACCGGCGTGCCGAGCCGTAGGTCGACGCCCATGTCGATGATGTAGCCGATCTCTTGCGCCAGCACGCCGGCAGGCAGGCGAAACGACGGAATGTTCGTGCGCATCAGGCCGCCAGGCGTGTCCCATTTTTCGAAGATGGTCACGTCGTAGCCGAGCGGCATCAGGTCGTTCGCGACGGTGAGCGAGGCGGGACCGGCGCCGATGCACGCGACGCGCTTGCCGTTCTTCTCCTGCGGCGCACGCGGCAGCAATGCGGTGACATCGTCGCGATGATCCGCGGCGACGCGCTTGAGGCGGCAGATCGCGACGGGCTTTTCCTCGACACGACCGCGGCGACACGCGGGTTCGCACGGCCGGTCGCAGACGCGGCCGAGAATGCCGGGAAACACATTGGATTCACGGTTGACGAGATACGCCTCCGTGAACTTTCCCTGTGCAATGAGCCGTATGTATTCGGGAACGTCAGTGTGGGCAGGACAGGCCCACTGGCAATCGACGACGCGGTGATAGTAGTCGGGATTGCGCGTATCGGTAGGATCCACCGTGCTTCGAGCCCCCTCGCGACGACCGTGCGATGTTCGTTGACATCGCATCTGAATCGGAAGGGCAAGCCTATACCCAATGGCGCGACAGGAGAAGGCGCGGGCGCTTCCTGATTCTTCCTGTAGGTCAGGCTTTCCCGCGGGATTCCCTTCGGTCACAGCCTGACTCTGCGGTTTCGGAGTCAGGCTGAAGCCTGACCTACAGAAGACTCTTCAGCAGGCCGAAGCCTGACCTACAGCACCTTCACCCGGAACGACACCTCGAAGTAAGGATTTCCCGAACCGCCGCTGCCCGCCATCGTGCCCTGCGGACGAATGCGGATATGGCGAATGGCCGCGTCGCAGCCGCTCGCATCCGGCGCCGGCGTGTAGCCCCACACCGGCGGCGTGCCGGCCGTCGATGAATACGACACATTGCCCGCCGCATTGAACGTCAGCCCCGACGACGGCGTGCCGTTCTGGAACGTCACCACGCTGCTGCCGAGCCCGCACATCACGGTGTTGGCCGGAATCGAATCGACGATCTCGATCGAATTGTTGTCGACGGTGCCGCCCGCCTGATTCGCAATGCGAATCGTGTACACCTGGATCGAACCGGGAATGCTCTTCGGATTGCTGGTGTTGTTGAACGGATCGGATTCGACGCGCACGGACTTGCTGTGGATCAGGTTGGGTCCGCCGGTGACGGTGACGTTGCCGCCGAATTCGGAAGTTTCGCCGCCGAGCGTCGCCGTGCTGGTGAGCACGACCCCCGCCGACACACCGCCCGGCACGCTGCCGCGGAACAGGAAGCGGTTCGTGGTGTCGGTCCCCTGATTCCGCCCATTGATGGTTCCCGAGTAAGTGCCGGTCGTGGCATCGAGATCGCCGATGCCCTCGGTGAATGTGCCGAGATACGTCAGGCCCTCGCCGAATCCCGTCGGATCCGGCTGCGCGACATACAGCTCGATGGCGCTGCCCGGGCGCGCAAAGCCGGCGACCGAGAACTCGCCGTTGGCGATGGTCGCCGCCGTGATGACGGGAAAGTTCAGCAACCCGTTCGCACCCGAGTCGGCGTCGCCGTTGTCGTTGAGCGTCGGGCCGTTCGCCGTTCCCATGCCGTTCGGATCGACCGACGTCGGATACAGATCGATGCTCAGGCCGCCATTGTTGCTGAAACGGTTCTGCGAAAGGCGCGTGCCCGACGCAGCACTCAGCATCACACCCGGACCGGCATTGTTCTCGATCACATTGAACGAGATTTCGTTGCCGCTGCCGGTGTAGCTCCATGCGGCGATGCCGACCGGCTCGTTGCTTGGCGTGGCGTTCGGCATTGCTCCGGCACCCGAGAAGCCGTTCTGGCGGACCGTGTTGTTCGTGATCACGACGCCGTTCATCGAGCCGCCGCCGAAGCCGAGTTCGATGCCGGCGCCGGCCTGATTGCGGGTCAGGTTATTCTCGATGCGCGCGCCGGTGGCGCTGCCGATCAGCAGGATACCGTCGAAGGTGTCGGTGGGGGTCGAGGACGACCGGATCACTTCGTTGAAACTGATCCTGGCGCCGGCGCCGGGGTCGTTGCCGCGGATCACCGAATTGTTCGCAGACGCGTAGTTGCTGCGGATCTCCGCATTCGTGCCTGAGAACACGATGGCCATGTTGCCGCCGGAATCGGCATTGCCGCTGGCGTTCACGCCGACGAAGTTGTCGCGCACCACGGCGTTGATGCCGGACATCGTGATCGAACCGCGCGGCAACGCGAAGCCGTGGATGGCCTGGTTGGCGCCAGTGAAACTGAAAACGGCATCGGCGATCTGGATCTCCGGCCGGCTGAACTGCGGAAACGCGGTGACGAGTGCACCGACCGAACCGCCGGTGCCCGAACTGCCGCTGTTCGTGTTGCCGATGCCCACCGTCTGCGTCGTCGCATCGAGACGCAGGTTGTCGCGCGTGAGGGCCGGCAGCGCGGTCGCCAGCGTGATCGATACGGCGCCCGATGACAGGGGAATCATGAAAATGCTGGTTTCGTAGCCCGAGGGCAGGGAACTCGTCACGCCGCCGAGCTGGCGCGAGCCGTTCTGGGAAGCCGGCGTGCCCAGCGCCTGTGCGTTGATGAGGAACTGGCGCAGCGTGCCCTGGCAGGGGAAGTAGCTGTTGTCTGATCCGCCCGGCGTACAGGTGGCTGCGTCGCGCGTGTTGACGATGGTGCTGAAGTTGAAGCCGAAGTCGACGTTACTGACGGTGGGGTTGCCGCTATTGCCTGGATCGATCGTAGTAATCGATTGCGGTCTTTGTGTGGTGGTCGTCAAGGTAGGCAACGTGGCTCCCGACGTATTGCTGGGTGCGTCATTGAGTGCCGGATTCTCTCCGCCGACTCGATTGGTGACCGATGTGACCGTGTTGCTGTTGGTGGCGCCGGTCGTGCGAAAGGTCTGTACGGGCACACAGTTCGTGCACGTCCCACGGGAAGAACGCACCGTCCCACTCACGACACGCAGCGTCCGCGGATCATTCCCGCTGTAGGTGTACGAAAACGTTCCGTTCGTACCGGTGTTGAATGCAGTTACGTAGTTGTTGCCGTTGTAGACCTCGATCCGCACACCCGATATGCCCACACCCCCAGACGCGGTTCGCGACCGTCCTGCGCTGCCGCCATAGCTCACATCTTCGAACACCGTCCCCGTGATCGTGGCCGCGTACGAACGCCCGGCGAACAGCGCGGCGGCGAGGACCAGCGTGAGCAGACAGAAATGCTTGGCGAACCTGGCGGGCACGGCCGACCTACCGCAGAAAGAATCGCCGCAGCGTAGTTCAGGGAAACCCGCAGCCCGCCGCGAACCGATCACAAATTGACGCGCTTATGTCGGCTGCGCGTATGAACCGCGATGCCGTTCTCGCTTGCGTCTGCAACGGCGTCATTCGCGCGACGACGCCGGAAAAACGTCGCAGTTATGTCCTTTCGTGCATGCGTCACGCGCGCCGGCGTGCGTGGTCGACATCGTCGTTGCGACGCAGTTCTCGCAATCGTGTGAGGGCGGTCGGCGGCGGGCTCGCGGCCCTGCCGGAAAACGCGATGCTATCGGCACTTCATCGCGAATCTTTAGCGTCCCGGAACGAAGTGCGAACACATTCACAATCGTCGTTTCTGCCTTAACAAGAATGCGCCGCCATAGGGAATCGGCCTGACGACAGTACGGGGTAAGGAGCAAGCGCATTCAATCCTGAATGAGTGAACACACCTCCCCGCCGCGCGGCCGGTTCCGCCACTGTGCGGGAGACGGGGTTTGGTTCGCATCGCTCTATTCATGCTGCTGCTCGCGCTCTGCGCCGCGTCCGCGGTCCAGGCCGCGGGCACCGCTGCGGGCACGAACATCCAGAGTGCCGCGCAGGTCAGTTACAGCTTCGGCGGCACGTCGCAGACGGCGACGTCCAACACCGTGACGGTGACGGTCGTCGAGATTCTCGACGCCGTCGTCACCGTCGCCGGCAACGCTTCCGTTGCGCCGGGCGATACCCAGCAGGAACTCGTCTTCACCGTCACCAACACCGGCAACGGCACCGAGGCGTTTCATCTCGCGGCGCTGAGCGCCGGCCTCACCGGCGATCAGTTCGATCCGGTGCTGGCGACCAACCCGCTCTGGTTCGACACCGACAACAGCAACGACCTGTCGGCAGCCGACACCATCTACGTTCCGGGCAGCAACGATCCGGTGCTCGCCGCCGATGCGAGCGTGCGCGTCATTCTCGTCAACGACATTCCGGCGAGCGCCGCCGACGGCCAGCGCGGCCGCAGCCAGTTGACGGCGACGTCGCGCACCGGCGCCGGCGCGCCCGGCACGCTGTTCGCAGGTCAAGGCGACGGCGGACTCGATGCGCTGGCCGGCACCAGCGGCGGCAGCGCCGCGCAGGTGGGCGAGTACATCGTCGCCGGCCTGCAGCTCGCCGCGGTGAAGTCGCAAGTCGTCGTCGATCCGTTCGGCGGCGCGCGTGTCGTGCCCGGCGCGCGCATCAACTACCAGGTCGTCGTCACGACGACCGGTTCGGGCCTCGCTGCAGGCGCCGTGTTCAGCGATGCGATCCCGGCCAACACCACTTACGTCGCCGGCACGCTGCGCCTGAACGGCACTCCGCTTTCCGATGACGCCGACGGCGATGCCGGCGAACTCGTTGCCACCGCCGCGCCGCAAGTGCGCATTCAACTGGGCGATCTCACTGCGGCCAGCGCGCCGCAGACCCTCGAGTTCGCCGTCACGATCAATTGACGAAGGAGAAGGGCCATGACGATTGCGTTTCGTAACCGGGGATTCGTCGCTGCGATGGCAGCGTTCGTTTCGCTCGGCGCTGCAGCGGAAAACTGCATCGAGCTGACGACCACGGCGGAAGCCGAGCAGACCTACACCAACGAGCAGGGCCAGCAGGCGACGCGGCTCGTGCCGGTGGTCAAGGCGCTGCCGGGCGATGAAGTCGTATGGACCGTCACCGCGAAGAACCTCTGCAGCAAGCCTGCGGAGCACGTCGTCATCGCCAATCCGGTACCGGAACACATGACGCTCGTGGCCAACACCGCGATGGGCATCGGCACCCAGATCACTTATTCGCTCGATGGCAAGGATTTCCAGGCGGCGAACGCGCTCAGCGTGAGTGATGCCGCGGGTACGCGCAGCGCGCGTCCCGAAGAGATCCGTCACATCCGCTGGAGCTACGGCACGGCGTTCACGCCCGGCGCCACTGCGTTCGTGCGCTATCGCGCCATCGTCGACTGACCGCTTCACGTTTCTGATTTTCTTTCGTGTCACACAGGAGATTCGTAATGTCGATTGCAAGGCACCTCAAGCAGGCAAGCCTCGCGCTGTTGATGTTGTCGCCCGCGGCCGCGCTGCAGAGCGCGTACGCGGAAGGCACGACCGCCGGTACCTCGATCAGCAATACCGCGTCGGTCAACTACAGCGTGGGCGGCGTCGCACAGACGCCCATCAACAGCACGACGGCCACGTTCGTCGTGGACCGCCGCATCTTTCTGTCGGTGGTGGCGGTCAGCCCCTCGCCGACCGAACTCGCGGCCACGGTTCCGGGCGCACCGGCTGTCGTCCGCACGTTCCGCATCACCAACACCTCCAACCGCCCGATCGGCTTCCGCTTCGTGCCGACCAATGCGGCGGCGGACGCGTTCGACCTGGCCAACCTCATCGTGCGCGTCGACTCTGCGGCCGGTCAGCCGATCGCGTCGTTCACACCGGGCACGTACGACAGCAGCACCGACACGGCAACCACCGTGGCGACGCTGGCTGCCGACCAGAGCACGACCGTGTTCGTGCTGGGCGACATTCCCGTGAGCGCGACCAACACGCAGTCGGCGACCATCAACCTGCAGGCTGTCTCGATCGAACCGACGTCGCTGAATGTCGGCGCGGTGGGTTCGGACATCGTGCAGACCGCCGGCGCCGATACCGCCGGCATCGATACGGTGTTCGGCGATGCGGGCCGCGACGGCACGGAAACGACGACCAACGTCTATACGGTATCGTCGGCGACGCTCGGCGTGACCAAGGCCGCCACGGTCATCAGCGATCCGTTCAACAACACGACCAACCCGAAAGCCATTCCGGGCGCCGTCGTCGAGTACGCCATCACGATCGCCAACACCGGCGCCGTGCCGGCACAGGACGTGGGCGTGAGCGATGCGCTCGATGCCAGCACCACGATCGCGACCGGCGCCTACAGCGGCAGCGACATCCAGATCGCGGTGTCGGGCGGGTCGACCACGACCTGCACGGCTGCGGCGGACGGCGACGGCTGCTCGGTGAGCGGCGGCACGCTGACCATCGCGGGGTCGAGCCGGCCGAACATTCCGGCAGGTCAGACCGCGACCGTGCGTTTCCGCGTGACGATCAACTAAGGACAGTTATCGCCGCATGCGTAACGCCAAGCGCCGTGCAGCGCACTCACGGAACGTGAGCTGATGCACGGCCAGTCATACGAAGCTCCGGGACACGACGCGGGCGGGACGGTGAATAGCCGTCCCGCCTTCGGCGTGTCTATGGGCAGCTTCTTTCTCTTCCCCTCCTCCGCTTGCGGGGGAGGGCAGGGTGGGGGTCTTTCCTCGCTTCGCTTGCTCGTCGCATGCTTCGCGCTGCTGCTTGCAACGTCCGCATTCGCCCAGACTGCGCCGGGCACGGTGATCGAAAACGTGGCGAGCGTGACGTTCGCCACCTCGCAGGGAACGCCGCAGACCATCACCAGCAATGCGGTGCGTGCGCTGGTTGCCGCAGCGCCGACGCGTTCGGCACTCACGATCCTGCGCGCCGATCTCACCGGTGCAAACACTGGCAGCACCGTGTATCCGACGCAGTGCCGCTCGGGCAACTCCGTCACGACGCTGCCCGCGCCGCTCACCTCCGCCGGCGTCGTCATCGATCTGTCGCAACCCGTCGCCCTGACGACGACCGCTTCGCTGCACGGCGGTGAAGCCGCCTTCCTGCAACTCGCCGATGCCGACCAGAATCTCGACGCCACGGCGATCGACATCGCCGAGTTGCGCGTCGCCACGCCCGCCGGCGACAGCGAAGTGCTTCGCCTCGCCGAAACCGGCCCGAACACCGGCGTTTTCGCCGGCTACATCCAGACGCGCGCCGCCACAACGAATGCAGGGGCGAGCGCCGGCAACTGCGTGCTCGAAGTCGCGCGCAATGCGTCCATCAATTCCATCTACGTCGATCCCGTCGACGCCAACGACACGAGCAATGCGAGCGCACTCGTCGATCCTTACGGTCTCGTGTTCGACTCGACCACCGGCACGCCGATCGACGGCGCGCGCGTACGTCTGATCGATGCGACTACCGGTTCACTCGCGCAGGTGTTCGGCGACGACGGCGCCAGCCGCTATCCCGCCGAAATGGTCACCGGCGAGCAGGTCACCGACTCCGGCGGCATGGTGTACTCGCTGCCGGCGGGCGTCTTCCGCTTTCCGCTGGTCGCGATCGGCAGCTATCGCCTCGAAGTCGATCCGCCCGCGGGCCACGCCTTCCCCAGTACTCTGAGCCTCGCCGAACTCGCGAACGCGCCGGGCGGCCCGTATCGCCTGGAAGACGGTTCCTTCGGTCGCGAATTCACGGTCAGCGCCGGCCCGACCGTCGCCATCGACGTGCCTGTCGATGCGAGCGCTTCGCAGCTTTTCCTGCGCAAGAGCACGATCACCACGGTCGCCGCGGTCGGCGACTTCGTGCAGTACTCGCTGGTCGCCGAGAACACGTCCGGCAACGCAGCGATTGCGAACGTGCAGATCGTAGACCGGTTGCCGCAGGGCGCGCGCTATCGCGCCGGCTCGACGCACATCGAAGGCGCCGCCGTGCCCGACCCTGCGATCTCGGCGGATGGCCGCACACTCACGTTCACGCATGGACGGCTTGGCGCCGGTCAACGTGTGGAGATCCGCTACGTCGTCGAAATCACGGTCGCGGCGCACGGCCGGCAGCTCGTCAACAGTGCGCAGGCCACCGGGCCAGACGGCGTGACCTCCAACATTGCGCAGGCCACGATCGCGCTGCGCGAAGAACTGTTCCGCGAACGCGCCATCCTGATGGGCCGCGTCGTCGAGGGTGAATGCTCGGCGCTCGCCCAACAGCAGCGCGGCGTCGGCGGCGTGCGCGTGTATCTCGAAGACGGGCGCTACTCGGTGACGGATGCCGACGGCAAGTATCACTTCGACGATGTCGCGCCCGGCTCGCACGTGGTGCAGATGGATACCGTGACGATTCCGTCGACGCACCTGGCCGCAACCTGCCCGGGCCGCGTGCGTGCGGCCGGCAGCGCGTACTCGCAGTTCGTCGATGTGCGCGGCGGCGCGCTGTGGCGCGGCGACTTCGTCGTGCAGCGCAAGCAGCCGGCGAAGGGTGAGGTGAAGCTGCAGTTCCAGACGCGCGCGACCGACGAGGCATTGCGGCACACGGCAGCGCTCAGCGTCGCCGGTCTCGCCGTCGCGAATGCGCAGATCATGACTGTGCTGTCTGACGGACTGACCTACGTGCCGGGCAGCGCACAGCTAGATTCGAAAGCGATCGACGATCCGACGGTCATGGACAACGTGCTGGTATTCAAGCTCGGCACGCTTGCGGCAGGCACGACGCCGACGCTGACCTTCGACACCCGTCCGACTCAGGTGTCGAGCGGCGCGCT
The DNA here is from genome assembly GCF_036735925.1 of Povalibacter sp. Lineage (NCBI taxonomy): Bacteria > Pseudomonadati > Pseudomonadota > Gammaproteobacteria > Steroidobacterales > Steroidobacteraceae > Povalibacter > Povalibacter sp. The sequence goes on along the minus strand of NZ_DAINNK010000019.1, from coordinate 19,878 downwards.
GACCGTAAAGGCCGTGGCGCGTTTCGACACGCCGTCGGCGAAGAATCAGGCCACTGCCGCTGTAGAAAACGTCGCGCTGCGCGGCCAGATGCTGCACGAGACGGCTTCGTATCGCTTCACGCCGCGCGCCGAGATCGCCGCTGCGCAGCTCCAGTCGGCGGATCGCGAACAGCTCGATCGCATCGTCGCCGAATGGCGCGGCGTGACGAACCTGCGGCTGAACGTGGTCGGTCACAGCGACGCCGCATTGCTGGCGGCCAGCAATCCGGTCGTTGATGCCGATCCGCAGACGCTGTCGCTCGCGCGAGCCGATACCGTCGCGAAATATCTCGGCACGCAACTGAACATCGATCCTGTCCGCGTGAGTGTGGAAGGCAGCGGCGCTTCGGCGACGACGGATGCCGATCCGCCGCGCGCGCTGCACGGCCGTATCGACATTGCGCTCGAAAGTCTGCGCGTGAAAGCGGCCGGCGGCCTGTCCATGCATCGCGCAGCAGCGGATTCGCCGGCCGTCGCGACGCTCGGCAAGCTCGATCCGGCGCCGGTCGCTGCCGCGCCCACATCGCTCGCCGTGAAGCGCGACAAGCCGCGCGAGATCGACGTCGAACAACTCCAGCCCGGCACCGACTGGGTGACGCCGCTCGAAGACGAACTGCCGGCGATCCCGAGTCTGTCGGTGGCGATCCGCCATCTGCCGAACCAGCGTGTCGAACTCGCCGTCAACGGCTCGCCCGTCAGCGCGCTCAACTTCGACGGCGTGACCGGCAATGCCGCCGGCACGGTCGCACTGAGCCGCTGGCGCGCGGTCGCGCTGCGCAATGGCGAGAACGAACTCAGCGCGCGCGTCTTCGATGAGAACGATCGGGCCGTCGCCGAATTCCAGCGCAGCATCCACTACGCCGGCGGCGCCGTGCGCGCCGAGGTGGACCGCACCGCTTCGACGCTGATTGCCGACGGCACGACGCATCCCGTCATCGCGCTGCGCATGGTCGATGCCTACGGCCAGCCGGCGCGGCCCGGCACGCTCGGCGGCTGGAGCGTCGGCGAGCCGTATCGTTCCTGGTGGGAAGTGCAGTCGCGCAACGAGAACAAGCTCATCGATGTCCGCACGAGCTCGCCGACCTTCAGCGTCGATGCGGACGGCATCGCGCGCCTGGAACTGGAGCCGACCGCACAGGCCGGCACCGCGATCGTCAGGCTGCGCCTCAACGATCGCCAGGAACAGGAGATCCGCGTGTGGCTCGAACCGCGCGCACGCGACTGGATCCTGGTCGGCATCGCCGAAGGCACGAGTGCCTACAACCGCATCAGCCAGAACATGCAGTCAGCGGCCGACGCGGGGCTCGAAGAGGGTTACTCGACGGCCGAGCGCGTCGCGTTTTTCGCCAAGGGCGCAATCAAGGGCGACACGCTGCTGACCATCGCCTACGACTCGGCGCGCGATCACGAAGCCGAGAAAGATCGATTGCTCGGCACCGTCGATCCGAACCGTTTCTACACGCTGTACGGCGATGCCACCGAGCAGCGCTTCGAAGCGGCGACCACCGAGAAGCTGTATCTCAAGATCGAACGCCGTCAGTTCGCAGCGCTGTTCGGTGGTTTCACCACCGGCATGACGGTGACGGAGCTGTCGCGCTACAACCGCACGTTCAATGGCCTCAAGGCCGAGTACGCGGGCGAGCGCTTCGGCTACACCGCGTTCGCTGCAGAATCTGAACAGGGCTACGTCAAGGACGAACTGGCGGGCGACGGCACCTCGGGCCTGTATCGACTGTCGCGCCGTCCGCTGATCGTCAACAGCGACAAGCTCCGCATCGAAGTGCGCGACCGCTTCCACAGCGAAGTCGTGCTCGAATCGCGCGAGCTCACGCCGTTCATCGACTACAGCATCGACTATCTGAACGGCACGCTGTTCTTCAAGCAGCCGGTGCCGAGCCGCGATTCGAACTTCAATCCCGTGTACATCGTGGCGGAATACGAAGTGCTGAGCGGCGGTGAGTCGGAAATCACGGCGGGTGGACGCGGCTCGGTGAAATTCGCCGGCGATCGTGTCGAACTCGGTGCGACGTATCTGCAGGAAGGCGCGACCGCGGGTGATTCGCGCCTGGCCGGCACCGATCTGCGCTGGCAGATCGCGGCCTCGACCGAACTCAAAGCCGAAGTCGCACGCAGCGAATCGGACGATCCGGCCCGCGCGTCGCAGGCCACGGCGTATCTCACGCAGCTCGAACACGTCACCGAAACGCTCGACGCACGCGCCTATCTGCGCGAGCAGGAGGCCGGCTTCGGGCTCGGCCAGCAGATGGTGTCGGAGGAGGGCACGCGCAAGTTCGGCGTCGATGCCCGTTATCACTTCACCGAACGCTTCGCGCTCGAAGGCGAAACCTATCGTCAGGAAATGCTGGAAAGCGGCGCGCAACGCGACTACGTCAGCGCCGAAGTGCGCCGCGAATCGGACGACTACACGGTCGGCGTCGGCGCGCGTCACGTGGCCGACACCGGGCTCACGGACGGCGAGCGCCAGTCGCAGCAGGCCTTCGTCAACGGCAGTCTCGATCTGTTCAAGGATCTCGTCACACTGCGCGCGGCGCAGGATCTGCCGCTCGGCGGCAGGAATTCCAGCATCGATTTCCCGGCGCGTTCGCTGATCGGCATCGACTGGCACTGGCGCGCCAGCACCACGTTCTTCGCCGAATACGAACACGCCGATGGCGATGACTTCGATGCCGACATGACGCGCGTCGGCGTGCGCACCTCGCCATGGGAACGCGCGCAGATCCAGTCGAGCATGAGCCAGCAGACGACGGAGTACGGCCCGCGCGTGTTCGCGAACTTCGGCCTGATGCAGGGCTGGAAGGCGAGCGAGCGCTGGGACCTGGACTTCGGCGTCGACCAGAGCCGCACCGTGCGCGGCGGCGCGGTGTCGCCGTTCAATCCCAATGCTTCGATGGCCTCGGGCTCGATGAACGGCGACTACCTGGCGGCGTTCGTCGGCGCGACGTTCCGCGGCGAGTTCTGGACCTTCGCCTCGCGCGCCGAGAATCGCCATTCCGACCAGGAAGATCGCTGCGTCTTCACCGGCGGCTTCTATCGCGAGCCCATCGCCGGCCACGCCTTCGCGATGACGACGACCTGGTTCGACAGCCAGTTCGCCGCCGGCAGCGACACCACCGCCGCCGCAACGCAGCTCGCCTGGGCCTATCGCCCGGCGACGAGCGCCTGGATCGTGCTGGATCGCCTCGATCTCAAGCACGAGTCGAGCAGCGATACGTTCGGCGAATTCGAATCGGCGCGCATCGTCAACAACCTGAACGCCAACTGGCAGATGAACCCGTGGACGCAGGTCGGCCTGCAACTCGGCGCGCGCTACGTGCGCAGCACTTTCGACGATGAGCGCTACAGCGGCCTGTCGAACCTGGTCGGCCTCGACATGCGTCGCGACCTGACCGACCGCGTCGACGTCGGCCTGCACGGCACGATGCTGAACTCGCTGCAGTCGGGCGTGAGCGAAACGTCGGTCGGCGTCGACCTGGGGTATGCGCTGGCGAAGAACGTGTGGATTTCGATCGGCTACAACTTCACCGGCTTCCGCGACGATGACTTCGAAGCCAGCCGCTACACGGCCCAGGGTCCGTTCATCAAGTTCCGCATGAAGGCCGATCAGGACACGTTCAAGGATCTGTCGCTGGATGCGTTGCGGCCGGGGCGCAGGAGTGCGGAGTAGCGCTTCTTTCTTGCTGTGGGGCCGGCTTCAGCCGGCCTCTGAGGAGTCAGGCTGAAGCCTGACCTACAGGAAGAAGCGGATCGCAGTTTTCAGGCCGGCTGTGACCGAAGGAAATCCCCGTGGGAAAGCCGGCCCCACAGGAAGAGCGCTTCCGCCGCCGCGGCGCGCGGCGTAGAGTCCCGCCCCATGCGCGCCGCACTCCTCCTGCTGCTCTCACTGATCGCCGCCGTTCCCGTCCTCGCCGACGAGACCATCCGCTGCGGCAGTGCCATCGTGAATTCGTCCCTGTCGGTGGCGGAGATCGTCGACAAGTGCGGTGAGCCGGCATCGAAGCAGGTGCGGGAGGAAGAGGTGCGCGCCCGCAACCCGAACGGCGCATCCGTCGTCGTCGGCACCACCGTGATCGAGGAATGGACCTACGACCGCGGCAGTCGCGCCGCGCCGATCAGGATCACCATCGTCGATGGCAAGGTGCGCTCGATCGAGCGCATCCTGTGAGTTTCTTCGGAGAAGCATTTCACACAGAGATCACAGAGATCGGAAGAAGAAAATTTCCACGGGGGACACGGGGAACACGGGGCCCGGAACAGAAAAGATCTTTCTTGTCCCCGTGCTCCCCGTGTCCCCCGTGGAAAATCCTTCTTCTCTTCTTCCGATCTCCGTGATCTCCGTGTGAAACCCTCCCTTCCGAGAAACGCTTGAGCGGCTACAACACCCGGATCGTCACCGTACACATCGGCGGCGAGGACTATCGGCTGCGCATCCTGGCTGACCGCCAGCAATTCCACGATCCCGACGGTGCTGCGGAGCGCGCGGGCATTTCCTCGGCCACCTGGCCCATCTTCGGCATGATCTGGCCGGTGGGACTGGCGCTGGCGGAAGAACTGTCGCGCTTTCCTGTCGATGGCCTGCGCATCCTCGAAATGGGCTGCGGCATGGCGATTTCGAGCCTGGTATTGCAGCGTCGCGGCGCCGACGTCACGGCGAGCGACAACCATCCGCTCGCCGAAGAATTCCTGCGTCACAACACCGGACTGAATGGCCTGCCGCCGGTGGCGTATCGCCATGCGCCATGGGGCGAGCCGAACGAATCGCTGGGCCGGTTCGATCTGCTGATCGCCAGCGACGTGCTGTACGAGCCCGATCACGCCGTGCTGCTGGCCGGATTCATCGAACGGCACGCGCAGCCGCAGTGCACGGTGCTCATCGCCGATCCGGGCCGCGGCTATCGCGGCCAGCTCGGCAAACGCCTGGAGGCGCAGGGCTATGCGCGCACGGAACTGCGTTGTCGGACGGGCGGACCGGAGATCGAAGCCAAGGGGCGCATCCTGCAGTTCACGCGGCCCGCGGGCGAATAGCCGCGATCTGCCCTCTTCCCACAACCTGAGGCTGGCTAAAGCCAGCCGCTACAGGAAGAATCGCAGCCACCGGTATTCTCCAGATCAAGTCGCGTATCCAGGATGGCCATCGCAATCCCGCAGGTTTCCCCGAAGACGATCGACCCCAGGCGCATCGCTGCCGCCTGGTGTACCGGCATCGGCCTCTATCTCATCGCGATCTGGTTCGCCGACGACAGCGCCGAAGTCTGGATCAACGACATCGGCTGGACGCTGTCGTCGCTGGTCGCGTGCTGGAGCTGCCTGCGCACCGCGCGACGCCTCGAAGGGTCGGCCGCCCGGGGCTGGTGGCTGCTGGGCGCCGGTTGCGCGAGCTGGGTGATCGGTCAGCTTTTCTGGAACTACAACCAGCTGGTGCTGGGCATCGCGATGCCGTTTCTCGGCATCGGGCAGGTGTTCTATTCGCTGTTCCCGCTGTTCGTCATCGCAGCGACCAGCCAGCTGCCGGAAGAACATCACGACGCGCCATTCATGCCGAAGCAGCTCGGCAACGTGGCGCTCGTGCTGTGCTGTCTTGCGATGACCGTGACGCTCGGCCTGATCGAACCGGCGCTGCAATCCGGCGCGCCGCGCAAGCTGCTGTGGCTTGCGGCCCTGCAGACCACCATGATCAGCGCCACCTTTCTCTACGTCCTCTACACGCTGTGGACGTATCGCTGGACCGTCACGTGGGGAGTGATGCTGAAGCTGGTGGCCGGCACCGGCATCTATGCGGCCTGCACGCTCATCTATATCCGCTCGCTCATGCTGCGTACGTATCTGCCGGGCGATGCCATCAATGCCAGCTGGCTGCTGCTGTTCGGCCTGCTGTCGTGGGCGGCGGCGGAGCGCGACTGGTTGCGCGCCACGCCGGCCGCAAGCGCATCGCGCCGGCTGCTGCGTCGCGAGCGCTGGCTCGAAGCCGTGGTGCCGGCGTTGCTGATCATCAGCATGATCAGCGTCGGCATCGTCAGCGCCGATACGCTCACGCCGCGGGCGCTGGCGTGGACGGCCGGGCTGTTCATCCTGTTCGCGATCATCCTCGGCGTGCGCGAGGCTCTGATCCAGAGCGACGCGCAGCGGCTCAACAACGAACTCATGGAGGCCAACCGTCGTCTCAACGACGCCAACATGGATCTGCGCGACAGCGAGCTGCGTTACCGCGATCTGAACGCGGTGCTGGAGAAGCGCGTCGCCGAACGCACCTCGCAGCTCGAACGCGCCTACGGCGAGCTGGAAGGATTTTCGTACGCGGTCGCGCACGACCTGAAGGCGCCATTGCGCGCCATCGACGGCTTCGCGCATCTGCTGCGCGACGAACTCGGCAACGACGTCAGCGCCCAGGCCGACGCCTACCTGAAGCGCCTGCGCGGCGGCGCATTGAAGATGGCCTCGCTGATCGACGATCTGCTGTCGTACGCGAACACCGAGCGCCGGCAGCTGAACGCGACGCACATCGAGCTGCAGCGGCTGGTGAACTCGGTCGTGGAAGAATGCGCGGACGAGATGGAACGCCGCCACGTGCAGCTCGCCGTCGACATCGAACCGCTGACCTTGTTTCTCGACGCCGACGGACTGGCGCTGGCATTGCGCAATCTGCTGGGCAATGCGATCAAGTACTCCAGTGCCGTGCCGCAGCCGGCCATCGCGATCGCCGCGAAGCGCACCGGCAACCTCGTGCTGCTGACGGTCCGCGACAACGGCATCGGCTTCGACATGCAGTATCACGATCACATCTTCAACGTGTTCCAGCGGCTGCATCGCGACGAACAGTATCCCGGCACCGGCATCGGCCTCGCGCTGGTGCGCAAGGCCGTCGAGCGCATGGGCGGTCGCGTGTGGGCGCAGAGCGCCGTGGGGGAGGGCGCCTGTTTCTTCGTCGAACTGCCCGCCGTGGCCATGCCGCCGGCCTGAGCGTCAGCGCCAGGCGTCGGCAATGCGGGTCGACGTCGGCCTGCGATCGAGCGTACCGACCAGCGCAAGTACCCCCGCCACGGCCAGCACGGTGCCGACGATGAAGGCCGGTGCATAACCGAAGGCATCGACGATCGTCGCCGACGCGAACGTTCCCGCGCTGTTGACCAGCACGAAGAAGCTGGCGAAGAGCGTGTAGTCCGTGCCCGCATGTTCCGGATCGGACGCATCCATCATCAGCGTGAACAGCGCGACCGTCGCCGTCGTGCCGATGACGCCTTCCGTCACCGTGGCGACCCACAGCAGCGACGTGCCGCCGATCCCGCACGCGGCGACGATGTACAGCACGAACGCGACGGCCTGCGCCAGGCCCGTGACCAGCATCGCCTGCCGGCGCGACACACGAAACACGTACCAGCCGCCGAGCACGGCGCCGACCAGACTGGTGGCATTGCCTGCCACGCCCTTCATGGCGCCGATCGTTTCCTTGTCGAGGCCGGCGTCGGACAGGAACGGGCCCAGCACGTTCGAGACCATCGCATCGCCGAAGCGGTAGCAGAAGATGAGTCCTGCGAAACCGAGCATGCCCGGCGTCAGCATGCGTCGGAACCACGCGAGGAGCAGCGTCTTCGTCTCGACCGGTTCGACCGCAGGTCGCGGCATCGCCGGCAGGAATGCGACCGGCAGCACCGTCAGCGCGAGCAGTGCAGCCATGCAGGCGAACATGACCGCCCAGTTCGTGCGCGCAAAGACGATGAGCAGCACACCGGCGCCGAAGATCATGCCGAGGCGATAGGCGCCGACCTGGATGCCGTTCGCGTAACCACGCTCGCTCGCATCGAGCATCCGCACCGCCAGGCCGTCCGTCACCACATCCTGCGAAGCGGCGATGAGGTTGAAGAAGAACGCCGCGATCAGCACTGCGATCAATCCATGATCGAGCTGCAGCTGCGTCAATGCCAGTGCGCCGACGATCGACGCGCCCTGGAACAGCAGCAGCCAGCGGCGCGGCGCACCGCGATGATCGAGCCACGGCGCCCACAGGAATTTCAGCGCCCACGGCAGGTACAGCAGGCTGAGCGCACTGATCATCTTGAGCGAGTAGCCCGCTTCGCGCAGCAGCACCGGCAGCGCCTGCGTGAAGAATCCGTAGGGCAGCCCCTGCGCGAGGTACAGCGCTACCAGCAGCGAGATCTTGTGTGTGCGGGTCAGGTGCGATGCCAGGCTCATGGCGGGCTGCGGATTCCTGCAGATCAGGCTGTAGGTCAGGCTTTAGCCTGACTGTTTTCAGGCCGGCTTCAGCCGGCCCCACAGGAGTCCTTCTACTCGCTGACCTGCACCAGCAGTTTCCCGAAGTTGCTGCCCTTGAACAGACCCATGAAGGCCTGCGGTGCGTTCTCGAGACCCTGCGTGATGTCTTCGCGGTACTTGATGCGGCCTTCCTTCAGCCACGTACTCATGTCGGCGATGAAGGCGGACTGACGGTGGTAGTAGGTCGAGATGATGAAACCCTGCACCTTGACCTGCTTCGTGAGGAACGTCCCCATCAGCTGCGAGCTGCGATCCGGACCGGGCGGCAGACGGGTGGCGTTGTACTGGGCGATCAGGCCGCACAACGGTACACGTGCATGCGTGTTGAGCAGCGGCACCACGGCATCCCAGACGGCACCGCCGACATTCTCGAAGTAGACGTCGATGCCTTTCGGGCAGGCGTCTTTCAGCAGGCGCGGCATGTCCGCGTCGCGATGGTCGATGCACGCGTCGAAGCCGAGTTCCTTGACGGCGTAGCTGCACTTCTCCGGTCCGCCGGCGATACCGACGGCACGCAGTCCCTTGATCTTTGCGATCTGGCCGACGACCGAACCGACCGCACCCGTTGCGGCCGCAACAGCCAGCGTCTCGCCCGGCTTCGGCGCGCCCAGATCGAGCGTGCCCACGTACGCAGTGAGACCGGGCATGCCGAGCACGCCCAAGGCATACGACGGCTTGGGAATGCGCGCATCGAGCGGCGTGATGCCCATGCCGTTGCTCACCTGGTACTCCTGCCAGCCGCTGTAGGAATTGACCAGATCGCCTTCCTTGAAGCGCGGATTGCGCGAAGCCGCGATGCGGCTGACCGTTCCGCCGACCATGACCTGGTTCAGTTCGGTCGGCGCCGCGTAGGAGGCGGCATCGCTCATGCGGGCGCGCATGTAAGGATCGAGCGACAGATACACCGTACGGAGAAGGACTTCGCCGTCCCGCAGTGCCGGGATCGGCACTTCCTCCAGCCGGAAATCAGCCGGGGTCGGATCGCCGTCGGGGCGCTTCGCGAGCACGATGCGACGGTTGATCTGCGGTGCCGCCGCTCCGAAGGCTGCACCAGCCAGCAGACTGGTCCCGACGATAGCGCCGCTCGATGCGATGAACTGTCTGCGTGTCGACATGCTGATTCCTCCTGGTCCGGTTCGTGATGTGAGCGTCTGATCAGGTAACTGCGTGAGCCGAGAACTTGATGGCGAAGACGCGCTGGCTGGACATGGCCATCCTCCGGTAGGTGTCACTGCCCGACGTCGCCGGGCGCTTTTCGCGTGTCGACTGCAGTTGTTTGCGGTGCGTTGTCCGCGCGTATCCAGAATACCGTGAAGACCAGGTCCCTGCCTTGGTACTGCCAGTGGCCGGAGAGCTTCAGAGTGTCTTTGTCCAGGGTGTAGCTACGCACGAGCTTTCGACCCGTATCGGCGGGATCCAGGCTGACCGATGGAATGTGCACCACCGTGCCCGCTTCGACATCGACCTCGTAGCGACCGGCATAGCCTGTCGACGAACCCTCGAAGCTGCTGCGCAGTTCCTCAGCCTTCGCCGTATCCACGTTCCAGCTGCGATCCTTCGGCATCAGGTTCGCTGACACGTAGCCGTCCGGCGTGTAGATCAGAACACCCTCGTAGGCCGGTCCCGGAACCTGCACCTCTTCGCCGGCGGGCGTTGCATTGGTTTCTTTCTGGAATATCCAGACGCCGGACAGGTCGTTCGCGAGGGCTGGTGTCGCTGTTGCCAGCAGCAAGGCAACAAGAGAGCAGGGGAGAAGCTTCATGGCTCGGCTCCTGGTCAGCGGACCGTGTTCGACTCGAGCACCAGAATCTCATCGCCGTTTTCCAGTGACTGACCCTTGGGTCCCCTGGCCTTCGTATTCCGGCAACACCGCGAGCACCAATACTTCGCCAGTCGCACCGTCGCCGTTGCAGAAGCCGATGAGAACGGAATCATGGAAGCACGCCCAACCCTGAACTCTTCGACTCGCCATGTTGGCCGCGCTGGTTTCAGACGTGATTCCGTACGCCGCCAGCCGTTCCTTCGGGATCGGATTCTGGCGAGTGCGAGCACGCACCGAGAACATGTCCTCGATGTCGCCCACCTGTGTCTTGCGGATTTGCAGTTCCATTCTCGGCGTCGAGAAGAGTTCGGCACTACTGCCTTTCCTCCCCCTCCTCCGCTTGCGGGGGAGGGTTGGGGTGGGGGCCTCTTGCTGTGGGGCCGGCTTCAGCCGGCCTTCTTTCAGAGTCAGGCTGAAGCCTGACCCACAAGGATCCCCATCCCCCCCGCTTCGCAGGGGTCGTGCCGCCTGCGTCGAGTGTGGCGCTTGAAAGGTTGCATGATCGCGTGTCCTGATTTCCGCCTGCCTAACGATTGCTCCGGGCTTCTTCGGCGGCACGCCGCTCGCTGTCGAGTTCGTCCAGGAACTCACGCATTCTGCGCAGCTTCTCCTCGTTCATCGCATTGCCGGGGTGGGTGCCCTGAGGAATCTTGTCGAAATCCGCTTCATAGAAGATGTGAAATCGAGGATCGTCCTCGATGGGCTGAATAACGAATGCGGCGTTCAGCGCAGGGACAAACCATCGTCCTGAAAGCGTCTGGACATCGATCTTCGTAAACGCGTGCGGGTCTTGATCCGGCAGCGCGCCGAACACCACGGATTTTCCTCCCGCCTGCTCGATCTCCCGCGCTACGCGAACAGGAACGGGCAGCGCACCGGTATGAATCCAGAAGTTCACGGGTGGATGCAGAACGTCCGGAGAATCCACGCCGCTGTCCGGCGGAATCGCCGGGCTGACGATTTCGCCGGTCCATTCCCGGAGATTCTCACCCGAAGGAATACCGGCTACGTCGCGCGCCACCATCCGGAGGGTCGTATCGGGAAATGCTGCAACATCGAATGTCTGGCCAGCGGTCTCCAACAGAGCAAAGTTGATGCGAACGATCTGATATCGCTTTGCAAAGTAGGCCTGATGACGCAAACCGTACTTCGACGGCGACTGCAATCGAACGAGATCCGCCTCGTCGACGGGCAATAGAAGATCTGGAATTGATTCGGCAGATTCGGCAATGGGCTGCGCCATCCATATCCCAAGCGACACGACCACAGCCACGACTCGACGTATTCTGTTCACGCGACTCTCTCTGTCATTCGCCTTCACGGGGGATGTCGATCAGCGGAGTCGCCATGGTGACGGCAGCCGTGATGGCCTGATGCATTTCATGGTGGAACTTGTCGATCGGATGCTTCGATCGTGCCGCAACCTCAAAGACGCGCTTGATGGACTTTGCACGAAGATACCAAAGCAGATGTTTCTCTCCGGCGATCTCGATGGCGAAGTAGGACTCCACCTTTACGTCTTCATCCTTCAGTGTCGCTGCGGCTTCGTCGAGCCGCGCAGCGATCGTGCTGCGCCATAGTTCAAGCTTCTCTTCTGATCCGGGATTCAGCTTGACGAGTGCTGCTGCGTATTCCACTTCCGGACTCCTTCGAAAGCATGGTGCTACCGCTTAGCCGGGAGCGCGTCTTCGCGGCAATCGGCCGCAGGTTTGTCAGGCAATGCCCAGATACTTCTTGTAGTAGCCCGCCTTGGTTTCATAGCCGCGCCCTGAGTAGAAAGGGCCGGCCCCGGCCGTCGCAAGCGAAATCAACCTGCAGCCATCAGCTGCGGCGCGTCGTTCGAACTCTTCCATGAGCAGGCTGCCGATGTCTCTTCCGCGATGACTCGGACTGACAAGGATTTCGTCGACCCAGGCGGTGTCTCCGCCCGCATAGAAGGCCGTGCGCCGACATCCCGATACATAGCCGATCAATCCTTCTTCGTTCTCTGCAACGAGCACGTAGCTGGCGGGATCGCCGAGCTTTCGAACCAGAATCTCCGTCAACCGCGCAACAGAAGACGGCGTCGGTGTCGGAAACTGCTGAATCAACCCGATGAGTGCCTGCGAGTCAGTGGGTTCTGGGGTGCGGATTCTGATCATGTGCTCACCATCGAAAGTCCATCCTCACGTACGCACAGCGTTGCCAGCTGGATGCCTTCACGCGTCGCGCTGCAGCGCCGTGTTCGGCTGCAACGACCACAGGCCGATGCAATGTCGGGCGATGTGCTCGATATTGGCGGCCGGCATATGGCGCCAACCCGCCTGCGGCGGCGGCTCTGCGCCTACGAAGACCGGTGTGCTCACGACGCTGAGCATGTCGTAGTCCCCGGCGGAATCGCCTACGGCTGCGGTGCGTTCCAAAGGTACTTTCAGTCGAGCGGCCAGGTCGAGCACCCACGCAGCCTTGTGTTCCGGCCAGACGTGGTCGATGGCGCCGGAGTCGTGCAGCCCGGTCGCGAGACAATGCTCGATGCCAAGAGCGTCTGCAAAGTAAGTGGCTGCGAAATGCCACGTGATCGAAGCGATGCCGATGACAACGCCGTGAGCCTTCAGCAACGAGATGCCTTCGGCGAGACCCGGCGCATGCTGCGCCTGAGAAAGCGACTGCAGGAGCGCCGGGCGCGGCACGTCCCGGTACCACGCAGCCATTTCCTCCCGTGCTGCCGCTATCCCGTTTCGCTGCTTCAGTCGCTCGAACTCCTGCATACGCGGCAGGCGGCCGACGTATTGGGCAAGCACCTCGCATACAGTGGGCCCGCGCAGGAGTGTGCCGTCAAGATCGAATACAACCAGTGCGCGAGGCTGCGTCATCGCCTTCCTTCTGCGTCCAATCTGCGCTGGAGCTGCGCGGCGCGAGAACGCAGGCCAAGAGGTGCCGACCAACAAATTTGCCGCCATTGCTGTGCGTATTCGCTCACGAGGCGAGTTCTAGCAATTGAATGGCGCCTACTCACCACAGAAAAACCTGGCCACCAATACGTAAAGGAAGAATACAAGAGGCGTTGCCGTTACCACGCTGAATGCCAGCAGGCCATGAGGACGTGGGCCTTCCAGACAATACAAGCGTCGCAGGATGCAGGCGGCGAGGATGAAAGCGATGAGACTGCAGCCCACGAGCATCGGTATGCCCGGCTTTCGCCAAAGCGTGGATAGAACGCCGTATTGCGGCGAGCCGGCGACCCAGATCAGCAACGTGAAGGTGAGGCCCGCCAGACAAAGAAGAATGACCGCGGCGAAATCAATCCGGTTCTCGCTGATCGTCATGTGCATATTGCCAGGCGTCACTCGCATGGTGCCTGCAGGACTTCAATCACAGCCCGAAACCGTTGCGGCATCGTAGGTGATTGAAGCTCCCGTCCCCGGAAGGATCGGCTGCGCACTTGCGAACCCTTCCGCGCTCAAGCCGGACGAGACCGGATAGATCGGCGCGCGAACGACAATCTCGCCTGCCGGCGGGAACGAGCCAAACAACTCGCGATAGAGCGAGGTGGCCATCATCAGCGTCAGCTCCGGTCCGGGGTGCATTCCGTCACGGTCAAGCCATCGCAGAGCGCCGTTCTTGAGCCTTCCGCAGTCCAGGTAATTCGATACCGGGACGTAAGCGGCATCGAGCGCTTTTGCCAACACCGTTTCCGCTGTGACGAGTGCGCGCGAAGCCGAAGACGATCCCTGGTAGGTGCCGAGGAGCACAGGCTCCATCCCATGCTCGCGTGCGGTGCGAACAAGCGTCGCGGCCGAACTCTCGGCGTGTTTCTGCGTTTCCGACCGGTCAATCTGGGCGCCCATGAGGTCGCCACCCCGCTCCTGCAGGATCAGATAGTCGAAGCGATCCTCAACCGTTGGTCGTTCCAGCGAATCATCATCGACTCGATCGGTCAATGTCGCGCCGCCTTGAACGATCATCTCCGCAGAACAGTTCCTATCCGACGCGTTGCATAGTGCGGAAAAAACCGCAGGCAGATTTCCCACATAAGTGACGCTGTTTCCAAGGAACAGCACACGGGCGGGCTCGCTTCCCGGGGAATCGTTGCTATTGCACGCGGCGAGAAGCGTCGTTACGCAGATAGCCAGGAAGCGGAGATGGGCTTTCATGTAACGCCTAGACGCTATTGCTCACGCGCGTGCGTTTCGCGTCGGCTCGAAACGTTTGTCAGAGGTCTGATTTCGCTCGGCGATGGGCGCGTCGGGGATCGCGTGCCAGGTGCATTGCGGCCACAACAACGACGGTGTTGGCACGGACAACGAAAAAGACACCATACGGGAAGCGATGAACCAGCGCTCGCCGTAGAGTTCTGAATGTCGCCGGGAAGCGCAGCGGCTCGGATTGAACCGCGGCGACAACGGCAGAGACTTCTTCCACAAATTCCTTGCCGAGTCCTTCACGCTGTTCTTCGTACCAGCCATAAGCAACAGCAATGTCGGCTTCCGCATCCGGGCGGACAATGAGGTGCAAGCTCAACCCCTTTTTAGGATCCGTTCCTTCACTTCAGACCAAGGTGAGCCCGCCTCTGGATTCTTCTCGTACTCATCCAGGCGACGATCCAGTTCAGCCCGCTGCGCTTCTGTTAACTGCAGCGCATCCGGTGCATCCGCGATGCTGTCCCAAATCGCTTCCACCAGCTTCAGGCGCTCGGCGACGGGAAGCCCCAGAACATCGGAAAGGCGAATGGCTTTCATGAGGTCGACTCTAGCACCGCCGCACAAATCCTGAAATCCGACTCTTCAAACCTCAACGCTGCCCATCATGCGCGTGCGTTTCGTCGCCTGCAGTGCATTGTTGGGCATGCCTCTCAAAGACACTGTTCATTCTGAAGCCCAAACGCTCCACTTGAGCTACAAGCGAAGGCGCTTCGCCTTTGCGAGTCGGGCGCGCAACGCGCGCGGACTCGAAGTGTTGTCATGTTCGTTCGCCGCAGGCACCTTCGGTTCCTCGCTCCATCTGACTGGCCAACATTCGCTGAAGTTTTCGCTTGAATGGTCTGATCCAGAATTCCGAAAATAGAGCTGCATAGATGAGAGGTTTGAGCGCCACAGGCAATGCGATTGCCGGAGTCTGGGCCGCCGCGGCGCCGTAAATGGTAATCGCAAGCCCGGTTACTGCCGATGCGAGAAGGCCTACGGCGTATGCGGTGTTGATGACCATTCTGGCGTGCGATATCAATCCGTTGATCCCGGGGGCTCGAACCGGATATCGCACGATCCACGAAGTGCGATCAAAGAAAACCCAGGTGGCTCTTGCTCCGTGAGACATGACTGAGAGCATGACGGTCAGGCCGATGACAACACCAAAGGCAGAAATTTCCCAGAGCCGGTTGGTCGCAGTCAGCAAAACAACAACTGGCGCAAGAAGCCCGCATACAAACAAGCCAGCCGCTCCGGCCCAGTCTGTTTGCAACTCCAATGCTGCTGCGGACAGTGTTTCCTTTGGGCTCAATGCCGATGGGGGTAGCTCGAAGGCGGATGCCAGGGCCATTTTCGAGTCAAGTGAGCACGTCCCATCCGTTTCAATGCGCTGAATGGTTCGCTCGCTCAACCCGGAGACAGCAGCAAGCTGTTCCTGGGACCATCCTCGTTCTCGACGTAGTTCTCGGATGACATCGCTCGATACGCTCATGTGGAGTGCTCCGGAGTTGCTACCGCGAGCGAAACTACACACGGTTCACGTACCCGGAACACGACAGCAGGGCGACAAAGAGACGACACCTAGCCGCCACCTGCGCCTTTGCTTTGGCTTTCAAGAACATAACGTCGCAGTTGAGCCGCGAGCGAAAGAGCTTCGCTTTTGCGAGTCGAGCGAGCAGTGCGCGTACTTGACCCGCTTGTTAGGCATTCCGTTTCGCCAGAACGCCGCCCAAGTACGCGGACGACACCAGCCCTCCGAATACGACCACCGCGATCACGGCGGTAACAGGCACATTCACTCTTTCGAAAGAGTGAATCATCAGCAGCAAAGCGGGGCCCACAACAATTGCCGCCGACACCGCCCCTCGGCTTGGGGTGATTGCCTCGCCAATCCGGGAAGCCAAAGCACCGGAGATTGTGAACACGGCTACCAAATAGAGCAGGAGGAGGAAGACGCCGCGCGGATCTACGACGCATTCATAGCAATCGAGGCAGAAGTAATGCTCGCCAGGAACCTTCTCCGGTTCTGGCAGATACACTGGATATGCAGCAGATATCCCGCAATAGCCCCAGCCTTCAGGATCGTACGCAGGTGATGGCGCGAAGATAAGCCCCACGGTGCCGAATACGACTCCACCGATTGCTCCGAGAATGTCTCCGGCTTTCATTCTGAATGCCTAACGTTCAAGCTCAGCTGCGGCACACCGGTGTATCAGCACGCGAGCGCACGGCGACAAGGAGTGCAGGACGCGGACTCGCCCGTGGCGGGGCACTCCATGGGTTCCCGTCCTCTGCAACGCCGAGTCGGCGCCGTCAACGACGATCCTGCAGTTTGAACTCTCGAATCTCGAAGCTCCAGCTTGCGTCATAGAGTTTGTCGGTGTCCGTCGATGCGCCAACGGCGAATGCGTACTTGGGATGGATCTTTAGCTCCACGAGCTTGCGGCCATTGGAAACCTCACCAGCAATCTGTTCCATCAGTTCACGAGGAAGATACCCCTCTCGGCATGGCTGGTAGCGCAGCCGATTCATGAGCTTGGGACGGCCAAAACCGATCCCGCCGTAGTGGCGAGCTGAGCATTTCCCATCGCGAACCTTCACATGAAACTCTCCATAGCCAAATGGCGCTCCTATGCCGATACCGAGATCGTAGGTATAGCTCGCAGCCTCCAGCGCTTCCCAGTTCTTTAGTGCCTGGGCGATACGTTCGGCGTCCAGAGCAACTTCGGCAGCTCCACACCTGGCGCCAGCGACCACGAGTATCACAGCCCAGATAGTTGCACTGCGATTCATGGTGCCTAACGTCGCCGCTGTGGAGCGCAGGCAGGTGCCTCGTCTGGCCCCGTCGCAACCAGCGGCTTGTTATGCATCCGCGTCACTTCGAGAACCAGGATGACAACAAGGGCTGACGCCAAACGAACAGCCTATCGAAGATCCTTTTTGGCGCCAAAAGACACAGCAAACCCACAAGGACAAACATAGCCACAAAGATGGTGGCGCTCAGTTTTGGACCGAACGCATTCGTACGGACGCCGTTGTCGATGATGGTTGATTCTGGATCCAGCAGCAACGAAGCAAACGCGATCAGCATCACACTGCCAACGAGGCAGAACATCGCTCCGACGAAACGGAATCCACGACGAAACCGCTTCATTTCCTTCAGTTGCGACGAGTCCACGCTCTACGTTCCTTCTCTATGCCTAACGCTCGCATTGAGGCGTGTGCGTTTCGCACATCGCCTCTTGAACGCGTTGTTACAACTATTGCTCGACTTCTGTTCCCCACCCGTCATATTTCGCATTCGCCCGCTCCGCAATCTCTTCGATTTCAAGAGATTGTCGTTCTACAGATTCGATGTCCGGCGCGCTTCTCTTGACTAGATCCAGTGACCAGAGATCTTGCTCGTCTTCATGTTTTCCTTCATGAGCCACAGAGTATCCAAGGCGGATGCCGAGAGACTGAACCAATTCGAAGCTCGCCTGCGTGTAGCAATAGAGATGATGCTCCAAGGCATGTTGCTTCCGGAAATCCGCACCAGCATCGCGCAATGCTTTCACAACAGCGATGTTTCGATCGTAGTTTCGCGACTTGATCACTGCTGACTCTTGAGCTCTAGCGCTATTTCTCACGGGCCTGCGTCTCGCACGTCACCCCTTGGAGCGCATTGCTGGAGCTCTGCATTCCGAACCACCAGAATGCCAAGCCGCCGACGGCACCCATGGGCGCCGTGAATGCGAGCAAGTTCAGGAAACCTCTGAACAACGATACGTCACCTCGACTGAACCGGATAAGCGCAGCAGTCAGTACGAACGTCAGACATGTCGCAGAAACCACGCCCAGCACCGCGCCGGCTGCGGGACCGGTCCAGCCCAAGCGTCTCCATATCCCCAGGAGCGGCCAAGCAATGCAGAAACCAGCGATATAGCCGCCCGCGGTACAACCAAGCGCTACTGCCGTTGCCGTGTCTGAGTCGAACTCGTTGCGGCGAAGCCCGATGAGCAATGCCGCAATTACCGCGGGAAACAACGGTGCCACCACCAGCGCGAGAATTTCCTGCTTCTTGCTCATGTGCCCCAACGTTTGAGCTGAGCCGCAAGTCAACGCGCCTGCGTCCTCGCAGTTCTCGTTGAACGCTTTGTCAGATCTCCGCGATATTGATCTGCGTACGTGTCGAGAAGACGTCGGATCATTCTCTGATAGGACGTGTGGTTACGCTCCGCCGCCTCTTTAAAGAAGTCGACACTGCGACGACTCAGGGAAATGGTGACTTTGATTCCTTCCTCCCCGGCCACCAGTTGCTCGGGTGATGGCAGGAAGTCGCGAATGACCTCTGCCTTGATAGGTTCATTCGAGTACTTGATTTTCTTGCTCATAGATTCGCTTGCCTTTGCGCCAGTAGCCGGCGCCTATGATACGAATCACGTCGTTCCGGTAAGTGAAGCGCACCGTAAGAACTCCTCCGCCCGCGGATCCGAAACAGTAAAAGCGTTCCTCTGACTTGCTATGCGCGAGATCGCGAGCGATGACACGCCGTGGATCCAGGAACGCCTCTTGGGCGAGATCGAAACTGACGCCATGCTTCTCTTGGTTCTCTGCATCCTTGTCGAGATCCCATTCAAAGCTGGTTGTCATCGCCGCAGGCTAGCATCGATATGGCGATATAGCCATATATAGGAAAACCGGCGCTGCTGGGAGCAGCGGCTTGTTCACGGGCATCGCGCCGGCCGACATCCATCGGCCAGCGCCTCGATCGACTACGCCCGGATGAACGCCAGCAGATCCGCATTCACGACCTCGGCGTTGATGGTGCAGAGACCGTGGCCGAATCCCGGGTACACCTTGAGCGTTCCCTTCTTCAGCAGCTTGATGGACAGATGCGCCGAGTCGGCGATGGGCACGATCTGATCGTCGTCGCCGTGCATGACGAGCGTCGGCACGTCGATCTTCTTGAGGTCTTCGGTGAAGTCCGTTTCGGAGAAGGCCTTGATGCAGTCGTAGTGCGCCTTGATGCCGCCGGCCATGCCCTGGCGCCACCAGTTGTCGATCACGCCATCCATGACTTTCGCGCCGGGGCGGTTGAAGCCGTAGAAGGGGCCGGACGGGACGTCGCGATAGAACTGGGCGCGGTTCGCCACGAGTGCGGCGCGAAAGCCGTCGAACACTTCGAGGGGCAGGCCGCCGGGATTCTTTTCCGATTTCACCATCACCGGCGGCACGGCACCGATCAGTACGGCCTTGGCCACACGCCCGCCGCCGCCGTGCTGCGCGACGTAGCGGGCGACTTCGCCGCCGCCGGTGGAGTGGCCGATGTGAATCGCGTTCTTCAGATCGAGATGGGCAGCGAGTGCGGCGACGTCGGCGGCATACGTATCCATCTCGTTGCCCTTGTCCGTCTGCGACGAGCGGCCGTGGCCGCGGCGATCGTGGGCAATGACGCGAAAGCCCTTCTGCAGGAAGAACATCAACTGCGCGTCCCAGTCGTCTGCGCTCAGCGGCCATCCGTGGTGGAACACGAGCGGCTGGCCCGCGCCCCAGTCCTTGTAGAAGATTTCGGTGCCGTCTTGGGTT
>NZ_DAINNK010000018.1:0-64554 GCF_036735925.1 Povalibacter sp. | reverse complement strand
ACGTCATCCACATGAACCTGCACAAGACCTTCTCCACGCCGCACGGCGGCGGCGGTCCGGGCTCGGGCGCCGTTGGCGTAAACCAGCGTCTGCTGCCGTTCATGCCGGTGCCGGTCGTGGGCAAGGAAGGCGACACCTACCGCTGGCTCGACGAGCGCGATCTGCCGCAAACCATCGGCCGGCTGTCGGCGTTCATGGGCAATGCGGGCGTGCTGATTCGCGCCTATGTCTACATGCGGATGCTGGGTCGCGCCGGCATGCAGCGCGTCGCCGAGTTCTCGGCGCTGAATGCGAACTACCTGATGGCGCGGCTGCGGCAGGCCGGGTTCGATGCGGCCTATCCGGATCGGCGCGCCAGCCACGAATTCATCATCACCGTGAAGCGGCAGGCGAAGGAACTGGGGGTGAATGCGATGGATTTCGCCAAGCGACTGCTCGACTACGGCTTCCATGCGCCGACGACGTACTTCCCGCTGCTGGTTCCGGAGTGCCTGCTGATCGAGCCGACGGAGACCGAGAGCAAGCAGGAGATCGACGCCTTCATCGATGCGCTCGTCGCCATCCAGAAGGAAGCGGAGGAAGACCCGGCGAAGGTGAAGGGCGCTCCGTACACGCTGCCAGTGCGGCGACTGGACGACGTGCGGGCGGCAAAGCAGCTGGATCTGGTGTATCAGGCGTGATGTTCCCCTCCTCCGCGAAGCGGGGGAGGGCCAGGGAGGGGGCGAAGCGTCGGGTGACGTAGCTCATCGCATCGCCCCCACCCCAACCCTCCCCCGCTTCGCGGAGGAGGGCGCTGAAATACGGATGAAACTTCTCCGCGGTAGAGCGGCTGCATACGAATTCAAACCATCCGCCAACGCTTCCCCGAGGACTCCATGGATCGACCGAAACTCTCCGGCCTGCGCCGCCTGCTGCTCGCGTTCGTGAATTCCTGGAAAGGGTTCAAGGGAGCGTTCCGTTTCGAAGCAGCCTTCCGGCAGGAGGTCGCGCTGGCGGTCGTCCTGCTGCCGCTGGGTGTGTGGCTCGGCAAGAGCGGCATCGAGCGCGCGCTGCTGCTCGGCTCCGTCGTGATCGTCCTCATCGTCGAACTGCTCAATACCGGTATCGAAACGGTCGTCGACCGCATCGGGCTCGAACGTCACGAATTGTCAGGGCTGGCCAAGGACGTGGGTTCGACCGCGGTGCTGCTGTCCTTCGCGCACCTCATCATCGTCTGGGGTTTCGTCCTGTTCGGCTGATTCCGGGATCCCTGTAGGTCAGGCTTTAGCCTGACTCCGAAGAAGGCCGGCTGAAGCCGGCCCTACAGGAAGAAACGGAACCCCTCGTCGCCCGGGCCGTACTAACCGGTACTGCCCCCACTTGCGCGCCGGGCGCCGTCCCGGCGATAAGACAACACGCCCGGTCATCACACAGAACACCACATGCTCAAAGCCCTCGGCGCTGCCTGCCTGCTGATCGTTTCCTCCCATCTGCTCGCACAGGAAAATGCGCCGCTGCCGCCCGCCGCGCTGGTGCCCGTCGCCCAGGCGGAAGATTCCCGATGGACCCGCACGCTGGAACGCGTCGCGACCGGCGTGGTGACCATCCAGGTCGACCAGACCCGCGCGTTCGATACCGAATGGAACATGTCGAGCCAGGCGACGGGATTCGTGGTCGATGCGAAGCGCGGCCTGATCCTGACGAATCGTCACGTGGTCACGCCGGGGCCGGTGACGGCGCAGGCCGTGTTCCTGAATCGCGAAGAAGTCACGCTGTATCCGGTCTATCGCGACCCGGTGCACGACTTCGGCCTGTATCGCTACGACCCCTCGAGGCTGCGCTTCATCAAGCCCACCGAGCTGAAGCTGTTTCCGGACGGCGCGCAGGTGGGTCGCGAGATCCGCGTCATCGGCAACGATGCGGGCGAACAGCTGTCGATCCTCGCCGGCACGCTGGCGCGCCTCGATCGCGAAGCGCCGAACTACGGGCTCGGCAAGTACAACGACTTCAACACGTTCTACTACCAGGCGGCTTCCAGCACCTCGGGCGGCTCCTCCGGCTCGCCGGTGATCGACGTCGAAGGCCGCGTCGTGGCGTTGAACGCCGGCGGCAGTTCGCAGGCTGCATCGAGTTTCTATCTGCCCCTCGATCGCGTCGAGCGCGCGCTGAAGCTCATCCAGGACGGCAAGCCCGTGCCGCGCGGCACGCTCGAAACCGTCTTCAAGTACACGCCGTACGACGAAGTGCGTCGCCTGGGCCTGCGCCCGGCGACAGAGACCGACATGCGCCGCAAGTTTCCGAACAACACCGGACTGCTGGTCGTGAGCGAGGCGCAGGTCGGGTCCGCGGCGGAGAAGGTGCTGGAGCCTGGCGACCTGCTCATCAAGGTCAACGATGCGCTGGTGGGCGGCTTCGACGATCTCGCCGAAGTGCTCGACAGCGGCGTCGGCAAGAGCGTGAAGCTCTCGATCGAACGCGGCGGCCAGCCGCTCGATCAGGTGATGACCATCGAAGACCTGCACGCCATCACGCCCGATCGCTACCTCGAATTCGGCGACGCCGTGGTGCATACGCTGTCGTGGCAGCAGGCGCGCCACATCAATGCGCCGATCCGCGGCGTCTACGTCGCGAATCCCGGCTACGTGCTCGGCGCCGCGGCCGTGCCGCGCGGTGCGGTGATCACCGAAATCGGCGGCAAGACGGTGAATGCGCTGGCTGATTTCGAAGCGGCCGTCTCGCCGCTGAAGGACGGCGAGCGCGTGACGGTGCGCTTCTTCACGCTGGACGATCCTTCCACGGCGCAGTGGCGCGTCATCCGCATGGATCGTCGCTGGTTCCCGGCGCGCTCCTGTCATCGCGATGATGCGCAGGGCGTCTGGCCCTGCACGACCTGGCCGGAGGACGGCGTCGCGCAACCGCCGAAGCCTGCCTCGACCAGTTTCGCCAAGACGTCCGATCCGATCGTCAATCGCCTGGCGCCGTCGATGGTGCTGGTGAATTTCGACATGCCGTACTCCGTCTCGGGCATCACCGAGCGCAACTACTACGGCACCGGCGTGATCGTCGATGCGGCACGCGGACTCGTCGTCGTCGATCGCAACACCGTTCCGGTCTCGATCGGCGATGTGCGGCTGACGTTCGCAGGCACGATCGAAATTCCGGGCCGGGTCGAGTACGTGCATCCGCTGCACAACCTGGCGATGATTTCCTACGACCCGAAGCTGGTCGGCACGACGCCCGTTCACTCGGCGGTGTTCAAGGCGGTCGACGTGCAGCCGGGCGAGCAGGTGTGGGCGGTCGGCGTGCGCCCCGACGGCAAGGTCCAGTCGCGCACGGCGACGGTGGCGTCGGTCGATCCGGTGGCCTTCCCGCTGTCGCGCACGTTCCAGTTCCGCGAAACCAATCTCGAGACCATCCAGCTCATCAACGGTCCCGCCGACTACGACGGCGTGCTGGCGAACAAGCAGGGCGAGATCGTCGCGACCTGGGCGAGCTTCGCGTACGAGGCGGGCAGGGAGATCGCGCAGGAGAATCGCGGCATTCCGGCGGAGCAGATCCTCGAAATGCTGCCGCTGGTGCGCGGCGAAACGATGCTGCATTCGCTGGAGGCTGAACTCATTCCGGTGCCGCTCGCCGGCGCGCGCAAGCTCGGCCTGAGCGACGGCTGGGTGCAGCGCCTCGAACAGCACAGTCCGGATCGGCGTCAGGCGCTGAGCGTCTCGCGTCTCGTCGGCGGTTCTCCTGCCAGCAAGCTGCTGCGGTCGGGCGACCTGATCCTCGACATCGACGGCGCCATCGTGAATCGCTACCGCGAAGTCGAACGCGCCGTGCAGAAGCCGCAGGTGAAGGTCACGGTGCTGCGCGACGGCGTCGAACGGGTCATCGACGTGCCGACCGTGGAACTCGGCGGGCGCGACCTGAACCGCATCCTGCTGTGGGCCGGCGCCGTGCTGCAGGAGCCGCATCGCGCGCTCGCGGCGCAGCGCGGCATCACGCCGGACGGCGTCTTCGTCGGTTACTTCTCGTACGGCTCGCCCGCGACGCGTTATCAGCTGTGGGCCGGCCGGCGCATCGTCGAAGTCGACGGTCAGCCGACGCCGGATCTCGACAGCTTCATCAAGGCGGTCGCTGGACGTGCCGATAGATCCTCGGTCCGCCTGCGCACGATGGCGTGGAACGGTTCCGTCGATGTGATCACGCTGAAGCTCGACAACCGCTACTGGCCGGCGTACGAGCTCAAGCGCACGGCGGCGGGCTGGACGCGCACCCCGCTGGAGTAGTGGTCTCTTCTCCCTTGTGGGGCCGGCTTCAGCCGGCCTGGGAACTGTCAGGCTGAAGCCTGACCCACAGGAAGATAGGGACAGGTTCCCTTGGCCGCCGGGCCCGCCTTGCTATGATGCCGGCATGGTCATCGGACGAGTTCTCCAGGAACAGGTACAGGAAGCGGTCGAGGCGCTGCGCGCCGGCGAGCTGGTCGCTTTCCCTACAGAAACGGTCTACGGATTGGGCGCCAATGCCAACAATCCCGATGCCGTGCGCAAGATCTTCACGCTGAAGGGCCGGCCGTCGACGCATCCGGTCATCGTGCACATCGATCACCCGCGCTACCTGCAGCGCTGGGTGCGCGACATGACGCCGGAGGCGAAGAAACTCGCCGACGCCTTCTGGCCCGGTCCGCTGACGCTGGTGGCGAAGCGCGCGCTGGCCGTCAACGACGTGATCACCGGCGGGCAGGACACCGTCGCCATCCGCGTTCCCAATCATCCGATCGCCCAGCAGTTGCTCAATGCTTTCGGTGGCGGCATCGCGGCACCTTCGGCGAACCGCTACGGCCATGTCAGCCCGACGCGCGCCGAACACGTGCGCGAGGAATTCGGCGAGGACCTGAAGATCGTGCTCGACGGCGGCGACTGCAAGGTCGGCCTCGAATCCACCATCGTCTCCTGTCTCGGCGACGGCCCGCGCGTGCTGCGTCCGGGCAGCATCAGCCTGTCGCAGCTGCGCGCCGTGGTGCCGAACATCCAGGCCGGGCCAAGCCCGACGGCGCCACGCGTACCGGGCTCGACGGCCCGTCACTACTCGCCGCAGACGCCCGTGAACGTGGTGCCGAGCCGGCGCCTCGACCTCGTGATCGGCGAACTGAGCGGCGAGCACGAAAAGATGGCCGTGCTGGCCATGCGTCCGCCGACCAAGACGACGCCGTACATGACCTGGATCAACGCCGGCCTCCGCCCCGATCTCTACGGCCGGCAGCTCTATGCCAACCTGCGCACGCTCGACAAGTCGGGCGCCAAGATCATCCTCGTCGAGGAAATCCCCGAAGGTGAACGCTGGGACGCGGTCCGCGACCGCCTCAAGCGCGCCGCCTCCGCCGAAAACATCGTCACCTACGATCAGGACATCGCCGCCTGGGTGGCCGACTTCGGTGACGAGGGCGAGATGGTCTGACAGGAACCGGATTTCACACAGAGATCACAGAGAACACAGAGGTCGGAGAAAGACGAGGAAGAAGTTTCCACGGGGGACACGGGGAGCACGGGGATGAGAAATTTTCTGTTCTGCCCCCCGTGTTCCCCGTGTCCCCCGTGGAAATATCTTCTTCTCTTCCGACCTCTGTGCTCTCTGTGATCTCTGTGTGAAATCCGACTCTTAGTCCGCCGCGACGGTCCTCTCCGCCGCCCAAGCCCGCAGTTCCGCGATTCGTTCCGCCATCACCACCGACAGCGGTCGGGTCGATCTCAGTTCGCTGAGGATGTGGGAGGCGCTCACCGTCGAGTTGGCGGCGTGCGCCGCGTAGAGCGCGGACACGACGGCCTGTTCGATTTCCGCGCCGGAGAAGCCCTCGCAGGCGGCGGCGAGCTTCTCGACATGTTCGTTGCTCAGGGTCAGCGAGCGCTTGCCGGCGTGGATGCGCAGGATGTCGGCGCGCACGGCAGCTTTCGGCAGGTCGACGAAGAAGATCTCGTCGAAGCGGCCCTTGCGGATCAGCTCCGGCGGCAGGGAAGAGATGTCGTTGGCGGTGGCGATGATGAAGACGCGTGACTTCTTTTCCGCCAGCCAGGTCAGGAAGGTGCCCAGGACGCGCCGCGAGGTGCCGCTGTCACCCTCGCCATTGGCGATGCCTTTCTCGATCTCGTCGATCCACAGCACGCAGGGCGACATCACGTCGGCGGTCGCCAGCGTGTCGCGCAGGTTGCGCTCGGACTCGCCCAGGTACTTGTTGTGCAGGGCCGCGAAGTCGAGGCGCAGCAGCGGCACGCCGTAGATCCCGGCCGCGGCGCGCGCCGCGACGCTCTTGCCGCAGCCCTGCACGCCGAGCAGCAGCAGCCCCTTGGGCGGATCGAACTGCGGCGCCGAGCCGTCGAACGCTGAGCGACGCTGCCGCAGCCACTCCTTGAGGCGCGCCATGCCGCCCAGGTCCGCGAACTTCGCCGTGTCGTACTCGAAGCTCAGCACGCCGCTGCGATTGAGCAGGGCGTACTTGGCCTGCATGAGCGCCGGCAGGTCGCTCGCCTGCAACGCGCCGTCGTCGAAGATGGCCTGTCGCGCCAGCCGTTCGGTGTCGACGGTGGACAGGCCGCCGAGGTTTTCGATCAGCAGTTCCAGCGCCTTACGATCGGTGCGCACGCGGCTGCCGCTCGTCCGCGCCCATTCGGTCGCCACTTTCTCGACGATGCCGTGGCGCTCGGCGCGATCCGGAAAGGCGAGCTGGAAGCGGGCGACGAAGTGTTCGAGTTCGCGCGGCAGCGACAGCTCGTGACTGATCAGCACCAGCGTGCGCGGCGTCTTTTCATGCCCCTGGCAGATGTCCTTGAGCAGCCGCACATGGATCGGATCGTTCAGAAAGGGGTGGAAATCCAGCAGCACGTAGATGCCGGTCTTGTCGGTGGCGCGGATGGATTTCAGGACTTCCGCCGGGTCCGAGTTGTGCCGCTGCGCACCGCCCAGGTCCACGTCGATGCGCCGCAGGCCGTCGGTCACGGTCCATTGAAAGACCGGCGTATGAGATTTTTCCTGAAGCTTCACCGCGAGGCTGGCGAGTAGCGCGAGTGCTCGCGGCTCGTCGCGTGTCTCGATCAGCACCAGTGGAATCCGGCTGCGCAGCAGCGTCGCGAGTTCCGTTCGTGTGTCGGGCTGCACCGGTGCGGTCATGTGTTGCTCTGTCTGCGGCGAGGCGATCGCGGGCGAGCATAACGTGCTGTCGGCGAGACTCGCGCCAGCGGCTGCACAAATCTGCGACACAGTTCTTGCATCGCAGATCATTTTTGATACATTGCGCGCGCCTGTGTAAGAGAGCACTCAGAGTCCTTGGTATCCGCGCACCGCGGAGCAAGGGTCCCTCGGCAAGAGGGATATCGCGAAAGCTGCAAGTGCCGCTCGACCAGAACTTGTGAGAGTGATCGGACGTTTCGTTTCCAGTCTGTTGCTCTTGTTGGCTCGGTTGTTCGGTTCCAAGGCTTTTCGCTAGAGGTGCACCTACAGTGTTGCCACGCGCAGCTCGTCAGACACACACGGTTTCCCCTGCCCACGCCTTCGATTCGACCACGCTGACGGAAAGCGAAATCCGCGGCCTCGCGGCCCGTTTCGGCTCGCCGCTGCTGGTGGTCGATTGCGAACAGGTGCGTCGGCAATACCAGTCGCTGAAGGCCGCGCTGCCGGGCGTCGATCTGCACTACGCCCTGAAGCCGCTGCCGCACGCCGCGGTGGTCGCCTGCCTGCGCGATGAAGGCGCGTTCTTCGATCTCGCCACCACCGGCGAAGTCGAACTGGTGAAGGCGCAGGGCATTCCCGCCGAGCGCTGCATCCACACTCACCCGATCAAGCGCGACAGCGACATCCGCGACGCGCTGCGCTACGGCGTGAAGACCTTCGTCGCCGACAACCCGGACGAAGTCCGCAAGTTCGCCCGCTACAAGAAGCGCGCTGAGCTCCTGATCCGCGTGTCCTTCCGCAGCCCCGATGCGGTCGTCGACCTGTCCCGCAAGTTCGGCTGCGAGCCGGGAGCCGTGCTGGGCCTGATCGAGCAGGCGCGCCGCCTCGGCATCCGCGTGCGTGGTCTGTCGTTCCATGTCGGCTCGCAGGCGACCGAACCGACCAAGTACATCGAGGCCATCCGCGCCTGCACCAACCTCATTGCCGAGGCGTTGCTGGCCGGCCTGCCGTCGCTCGACATCCTCGACATCGGCGGCGGTTTCCCGGTGTCGTACAACGACGAAGTCACGCCGATCGACGAGTTCTGCCGTCCGATCCGCGAAGAGCTGGCGAAGCTGCCGGCCCACGTGCGCGTCATCGCCGAGCCGGGCCGTTTCATCGCCGCGCCGGCCGCGATCGCGATTTCCAGCGTCATGGGCAAGGCGAAGCGCGACGGCCGTTGGTGGTACTACCTGGACGACGGCCTGTACGGCTCGTACAGCGGCCAGCTGTTCGACCACGCCAAGTACCCGGTGACCACGCTGCGCCAGGAAGGCGAGCTGTTCCCGAGCGTGCTCGCGGGCCCGACCTGCGACTCGATCGACGTGATCGACGACGACATCCTGCTGCCCGAGCTGGAAGTCGGCGACCTGGTCGTCGGCCGCATGATGGGCGCCTACACCTGGGCGAGCGCGACCGATTTCAACTTCTTCAAGCGCGCCAAGGTCGTGGTCATGCACGAACGCCCGGTCGACGCCAAGCGCGTCGTGTCCCTGCGCAAGGCGGCAGGCGGACGCAGCGCGGCCTGAGAGCGATGCACGGGTAGCGATGAGTTGAAGGCCCGGTGCCGCAAGCACCGGGCCTTTTTCGTTCTCCCTGTAGGTCAGGCTTTAGCCTGACTCTTCAGAGGCCGGCTGAAGCCGGCCCCACAGCAAAGCGGCTGAGTTCTCTGCGCCTTTTTGCGGCTATTCTTTTCCGATGAATAACCCGATTCCGAAGATCCGCATCGCCGATTTCGTCGCTGGCGCGCGCGAGGCGCGGGGGCTCGTCGTCGTCATCGACGTCTTTCGCGCCTTCTCGGTGGCCTGCCATGCCCATGCGCGAGGGGCGAGCCGCATCATTCCCGTCGCTTCGGTGGATGAGGCGCGCGCGCTACGCGAAAGCATTCCCGGCTCTTTGCTCATCGGCGAGCGTCACGCCCGGCCGCTGCCTGGCTTCGATGCCGGCAATTCGCCCACCGAGGTCGAGCGGCTCGATCTGCAAGGCCGCACGCTCATTCACACGACGCATGCCGGCACGCAGGGACTGACCGGGGCGCAGCAGGCCGATGAAGTGATTACGGGTGCGCTGGTGAATGCCGCCGCCATCGTGCGCTACATCCGTCTGCGTCGCCCGGCGCTCGTGACGCTCGTGCGGATGGGGCACGAGGCGCGCGAGCGCGCCGAGGAGGACGATCTGTGTGCCGAATTGCTGCAGCAGCGGCTCGCCGGCGAAGATCCCGATGTCACTTCCGTGCGCGATCGACTGCGCTCCGCCGCCGGTGCGGCCAAGTTCTTCGACCCTGCCGCGACCTGGGCCCCGGAACGCGATTTCGAACTGTGCACGCAGGTCGATCACTTCGATTTCGTGCTGCAGCTCCAGACGGCGTCGACCGTGCCTTTCCTGAAGGCGATTCCCGTCCTGCCTGAGATCCTCCAATGAATCCCGTCCTGCGCACCGTCATTCTTCTGACGCTGTCCAATGTCTTCATGACCTTCGCCTGGTATGCGCACCTCAAGAACCTGAGTCAGAAGCCGTGGATCGTCGCGGCGCTGGTCAGCTGGGGCATCGCGCTGTTCGAATACCTGCTGCAGGTGCCGGCGAACCGCATCGGCTACACCGTGATGACGCTGCCGCAGCTCAAGATCCTGCAGGAGGTCATTACGCTGACGGTGTTCGTGCCGTTCGTTCTGATCTACATGCGTCAGCCGCTGAAGCTGGACTACCTGTGGGCCGCGCTGTGCATGCTCGGCGCCGTCTACTTCATCTTCCGCAAGTGATGCCATGACTACCGCCATTCATCGCATGGTCGAAGCCTGTCGCCGCGGCGATGACCCGTCCGTGATCGCGAGAATGGCGTCGGGCTGGGCGGTGATGGGACAACGGCAGGTGCTGCGCGGTTACTGCCTGCTGCTTCCCGATCCTGTCGTAGCGCATCTGAATGCGCTTGCGGCGCCCGCGCGCGCGCAGTTCATGATCGACGTGTCGACACTCGGCGAGGCCGTGATGCGAGCGACGGGCGCACTGCGGATCAACTACGCGATGTTCGGCAACCTCGAACCGGCGCTGCACGCGCATGTCCATCCGCGCTACGCCGACGAACCCGAAGCGATGCGCACCGGCAATCCCTGGGCCTACGACTGGTCGCAGGCACCGCTGTTCGACCCGCTCGTGCATGGCGAACTGCGCGATGCGATTCGTCATAACGTACAGATGCTGGCGCGGGATTGTGAACTCGCGCGGGCGAAGCATTGCGACTAAGTGGCATAAACGCATTTGATGCGTCGGCACACGGCGCCGCGCGTGTGTACAGATGGGCTGGGAGCGGTACACTTTCGAGCGCGGCGGCAAGCAGGAACGCCGCACCGGCGAGAGGACTGCCAGTACGCCGGTAAAGAACAATGTTCAATCATGTGCGGTATGGCGCATGAACACAGCCGGAGAGTGCTGCTCGATATGCGGATTCAATCGAGCCTTGCCAGTCAGATCACCGGGCAACTGTCGTTTCTCGGCTCGATCTCGAATCGTTCGATCTTCGGTGTGATCGGAATTTTCATCGACGATCGCCTGCTGGGAATCGTCGCGGACGATGCGCTGTACCTGCACACCGGGCCTTCCAATCGCGACGACTACCTGTCGCGCGGCTGCCGTCAGTTCAAGCCGTATCCCAATGCCTACGATCTGACCACCGATCATCATCAGGTGCCCGAGGAGATCGTGAACGATCCCGAGCAATTGAAGGTCTGGGGCGAGCGGGCGCTGCGCGCTGCGATCGAAGCCGCGCGCATCAAGCAGCTGGCGGGTATCGAGCGCTCGCGGCATGCGAAGCAGGCGAAGAGAAAGACCGACAAGTAATCGGCGGCTCGCGCCGCTTCCTCTCTGCCTGTGGGGCCGGCTTCAGCCGGCCTTCTTCCTGTAGGTCAGGCTTCAGCCTGACAGCTCTCAGGCCGGCTGAAGCCGGCCCCACAGGGGGAAAGAAACATCATCCGTTCGTCAGCGTCGCGACCGCTGCCAGCGAATGCAGCGGCTCCGAACAGGTCATGCCGCGACAGATATAGGCCACCGTCCCGGGCATCGCCGCCTTCGCGTGCAGCGCAGGCGGCAGGTCGGTCGCATTCGCAGGAATCGCAAAGGTCAGGCGACGCGGCGTGTAGAGCTTCGCCAGTTCATCGCGCCATGAGTCAGCGTCGGCGCCGCGGATGATGATGATCTCCGGCGGTTCGAGATGCTCCTCCAGCGCGATCAGCATGGCGGCATGCCCGTGCGGATAGCGTTCCAGCGACGACCAGGCGGCGCGTAGCGTGCGCTCGGCAGCGTCGAGATAGCGCGTCTCGCCCAGCAGCAGTCCCAGGCGGTTCAGCGATTGCGCGGCGACGGCATTGCCGGAAGGAATGGCCTCGTCCGCGAACGAGCGCGAGCGATGGATCAGGGCTTCGTGATCGTCCGCCGTGAAGTAGAAGCCGCCGTGTTCCGGGTCTTCGAAGTGCGCGAGTAATGTCTCCGCCAGATCGGTGGCGAACTGCAGATGCTCGCTGCGCCAGCGGGTCTGCAGCAGTTCGAGTACGGCTTCGAGAACGAAGGCGTAGTCATCGAGATACGCCGGGAAACGCGACTGGCCGTCCTTGTAGACCGCCAGCAGCCGGCCGTCGTGCCAGAGATGCTCGCGGATGAAATCGAGCGCGCGGGTGGCGGACTCGGTGAGTTCCGGTCGACGCAAGGTACGCGCTGCGATTGCCATGCCCGTGATGGCCAGGCCGTTCCACGCGGTCAGCACTTTTTCGTCGCGCCCCGGCCAGATCCGCTGATTGCGAACGGCCAGCAGCGTCGCGCGCGCCGCGTCGAGCTTTCGTTGTGCGTCTTCCGGCGGGATCTGCAATTCCGCGGCGATCTCCTCCAGCGGGCGATAGGCGTGCAGATGCCACGACCCTTCGAAGTTGGCCTCGCGATCGAGGCCGAATCGCCGCGCGAAAATCTCGTACTGGTCCGGCGGCAGCAGCTCGCGCACCTGCTGCGTATCCCAGACATAGAACCGGCCTTCGTGACCTTCCGAATCGGCATCGAGCGTCGACCAGTAACCACCCTGCGGCGACTGCAGGTCGCGGATGATCCAGTCGGCCGTCTCGCCGGCGACGCGGCAGAACAGCGGATCGCCGGTGGCCGCGGCGCATTGCGCGGCGAGAGCCAGCAGCGGGCCGTTGTCGTACAGCATCTTTTCGAAGTGCGGAATCATCCAGTACTGATCGACCGAGTAGCGCGCGAAGCCGCCGCCGAGCTGATCGTAGAGACCGCCCTCGGCCATGCGCGTGAGCGTGAGCGTCGCCATGTACAGCGCGCGCAGGTCCGGCTCTTCGCTGGTCGCCGTGGCCCGCCAGGTGCGCAGCAGGAAGGCGAGATTGGTGGGATGCGGAAACTTCGGCGCCGTACCGAAGCCGCCGAACTGGTTGTCGAATTCGCGCGCCAGCATTTCGCGCGCGACCAGGATAGGTTCCGAGGTCAGTTCGGTATCGGCGGAAGCTGCGGGCGGCGCGAGTTCGTTGAAGGCTTCCTGCAGCGCCACGCTCTGGCGCGCGATATCGTCAGCGCGCGTGCGATAAAACTCCGCGACTCGCCGCAGCAGATCGACGAAGGCTGGCATGCCGTGGCGCGATTCATTGGGGAAGTAGGTGCCGCCGAAAAACGGCCGCTGATCCTGCGGCGACAGGAACATCGTCAGCGGCCAGCCGCCGCCGCGCTGGATCAGCATCTGGTGGGCGATCTGGTAGATCTTGTCGAGATCGGGGCGTTCTTCGCGATCGACCTTGATGTTGACGAACAGCTCGTTCATGACCGCGGCGGTGTGCGGATCTTCGAACGATTCGTGGGCCATCACATGGCACCAGTGACACGCCGAGTAGCCGATCGACAGAAGAATCGGCTTGTTCTGCTGACGCGCCAGTTCCAGCGCTTCCGGCCCCCAGGGATACCAGTCGACGGGATTGCCGGCGTGCTGCAGCAGGTAGGGGCTGGTCTCGCCGGCCAGCCGATTCGCGCGGTTGCCCGAGGGCTTCGAAGGGTGCATGGGAAGAGCGTCACTCGGCTAGAATCCCGGCCACTATAGCGATGAACACTTCCAACGCCACCCATACCGCCCCTGCGGCGGCCGATCCGGCCGACATTGCCGAACTGCGCCTCAAGCGCGGCGAGGATCGACGTCTTTCCGCGGGGCACCTGTGGGTGTTTTCCAACGAGGTCGACACCGCGCGTACGCCGCTGACGAAGTTCCAGCCCGGCGAGCTGTGTCGCATCGTCAGCGACCGCGACAAGTTCCTGGGCTACGGCTATGTGAATCCGCGTTCGCTGATCAGCGCACGCATCCTCGGGCGCTCCCCGGATTTCCTGCCCGGCAAATCGCTCATCGTGCATCGCCTGCAGGTCGCGCTGTCGCTGCGACGGGCCTTGTACGAGCGGCCGTTCTATCGCCTCGTCTATGGCGAGTCCGATGGACTGCCCGGCCTCGTGCTGGATCGTTTCGATGACGTGATCGTCGGGCAGATCGGCACCGCCGGAATGGAAGCGCTGAAGCCCGAGATCGAAGCCGCGGTGACCAAGGTGATCGGCCCGGTGGCGATGCTCTGGAAGAACGACAGCGGCGCCCGCGAACTCGAAGGTCTGCCCAGCTACGTCGAAACCGCCTTCGGCGACGTTCCGGAAACCCTGACGGTGGAAGAGGGCGGCATCGCGTTCCGCGTGCCGGTGAGCGAAGGCCAGAAGACCGGCTGGTTCTACGACCAGGCCGCCAACCGCCTTGCGCTGCGCAAGTACGTCGGCGGCGCCCGCGTACTCGATGTCTTCAGCTATCTCGGCGCCTGGGGTCTCGGTGCGCTGCGTGCCGGCGCCACCGAAGTGACCTGCGTCGATTCATCCGCCATCGCACTGGAGAATCTGCAGGCCACGGCGCAAGCCAACGGTCTCAAGCCCAACGTGATCCGCGGCGATGCCTTTGACGTCATGGAATCGCTGCACGCCGAGAAGCGCCGTTTCGATGTCGTCGTCATCGACCCGCCCGCCTTCATCAAGCGCCGCAAGGACATCCCGAAGGGCGAGGCCGCCTACAAGCGCCTCAACCAGCTCGCGATGCAGTTGCTGGAGCGCGACGGCATCCTCGTTTCCTGCTCCTGTTCCTGGCACCTCGAACCCGACAGCCTCGTCGCGTCGATCCAGCGTGCGGCGCGTCATGTGGGCCGCTTCGTGCAGATCGTCGAAGTGGGCGGGCAGGCGCCGGATCATCCGCTGCATCCGGCGATTCCGGAGACCCGCTATCTCAAAGCCTACTTCTGCCGCACCGTGCAGGAGTGAGCCGACAACAACAATGAGTCCGGAATGATCCAGTATCCCGCGATCGATCCCATCATCGTTTCCCTCGGCCCGCTGGCGATCCGCTGGTACGGGCTGACGTATGTCATCGCCTTCGCCGTGGCCTGGTGGCTCGGCCGGCGTCGCGCGGCGCAGCCGGGATCGACCTGGAAGCCGACCGACGTCGACGATCTCATTTTCTACGGCGCGCTCGGCGTCATTCTCGGCGGACGCATCGGCTGGGTGCTGTTCTACGGCTTCGAACGGCTGATCGACGACCCGCTGATGATCCTGCGGATCTGGGAAGGCGGGATGTCCTTCCATGGCGGGCTCGTGGGCGTGATCCTCGCGGAAATCCTGTTTGCGCGGCGCCAGCGCCGCAGGATCGTCGATGTGCTGGATTTTCTCGCGCCGCTGCCGGGCATCGGCATCTTCGCGGTGCGCTGCGCCAACTTCATCAACGGCGAGCTGTGGGGCAAGCCGACGCAGTCGCCGTGGGGATTCATCGTCGATCCGGCGACGCTGCACCCGTCGCAGCAGGCCGAAGCCTTGCGCATGTG
The DNA here is from genome assembly GCF_036735925.1 of Povalibacter sp. Taxonomy (NCBI): domain Bacteria; kingdom Pseudomonadati; phylum Pseudomonadota; class Gammaproteobacteria; order Steroidobacterales; family Steroidobacteraceae; genus Povalibacter; species Povalibacter sp. The sequence continues at coordinate 49,513 of NZ_DAINNK010000018.1, read as the reverse complement.
CGAGCGCTTCAACATCGATCCGTGCGTGCTGCACGTGCACGCCTCGCAGCTCTATGAAGGCGTGCTGGAAGGGCTGGTCGTATTCGTCATTCTCTGGATCTACACAATGAAGCCGCGTCCGCGGCTTGCGCCGGCGGGATTGTTTCTGCTCTGCTACGGCGTGTTCCGGTTCGCCGTCGAATTCGTGCGCGTGCCCGATGAGAATCGCGGCTACCTGCTGTTCGACTGGGTCACGATGGGCCAGATCCTCTCGACGCCGATGATCGTCGCGGGTCTGATCATGCTGATCGTCGCGTACCGCCGGAACGAGCCGAGCGGCAATTTCGCGACGAAGTGATCCGATGCGCCAATACCTCGACCTGCTGCGTCACGTCCGCGACACCGGCGTCCGAAAGGAAGATCGGACCGGTACCGGCACGCTGTCGGTATTCGGTTACCAGATGCGCTTCGATCTCGCGCAGGGCTTTCCGCTGCTCACGACCAAGAAGCTGCACCTGCGCTCGATCATCTACGAATTGCTGTGGTTCCTGAAGGGCGACACCAATGTCAAGTACCTGCGCGATCACGGCGTCACCATCTGGGACGAGTGGGCCGACGAGCAGGGCGAGCTCGGTCCGATCTACGGCAAGCAGTGGCGTTCGTGGCCGACGCCGAACGGCCCGGCCATCGATCAGATCAGCCGCACCGTCGACCTGATCCGCCGCAATCCGGATTCGCGCCGCATCATCGTCAATGCCTGGAATGTCGCGGAGCTGGAGCAGATGTCGCTCACGCCGTGTCATGCGCTGTTCCAGTTCTGGGTCGCCAACGGCAAGTTGTCCTGCCAGCTCTACCAGCGCAGCGCCGACATCTTCCTCGGCGTGCCGTTCAACATCGCCTCGTATGCATTGCTGACCCACATGTTCGCGCAGCAGTGCGACCTCGAAGTCGGCGAATTCGTCTGGACGGGCGGCGATACGCATCTGTACCTGAATCATCTCGAACAGGCCGATCAGCAGTTGCAGCGAACGCCGTTTGCCGCGCCGCGCCTCGTCCTCAAGCGCAAGCCGCCCTCGATCTTCGAATACGAGTACGACGATTTCGAAGTCGTCGACTATCAGTCGCATCCCGCCATCAAGGCGCCGATCGCGGTGTGAGGCGGGCCGACGGGTCTGCCGGTCGCTGGCCGGAAAAGAATCCTTCCATTGGTTGAGAAGCATGCCGAAAAAATCGCCCCCGAAGAGAACCAAGCGCAGCAAGCCTCGCAAGAAGTCCCAGCCCGCCATCGTCAGCTCGCCGCTGGTCGAGGCGCGCAATTCGCCGATCCATGGCAAGGGCGTGTATGCACTCAAGCCCATCAAGAAAGGCACGCGCGTCATCGAATACCTCGGCGAACGCATTTCGCATCGCGAGGCGGACGACCGCTATGAAGTGAAGGGCGACGACGACGGACACACGTTCCTGTTCATCGCCAGCAATCGCACCGTGATCGACGCCGGCGTGAACGGCAACGACGCGCGCTTCATCAATCATCACTGCAATGCCAATTGCGAGACGGTGATCGAAGGCAGCCGCGTGTTCATCGACGCGATCCGCGACATCAAGCCGGGCGAGGAACTCGGCTACGACTACCAGCTCACCTGGGAAAGCACCGACGAGCCGGAAGAACTGGCGCTGTACGCCTGTCGCTGCGGGGCGAAGCGCTGTCGCGGCACCATGCTGGATCGCGAACCGCTGGACAAGAAAAAGCCGAAGAAAAAGGCCGCGAAGAAGCGCAAGCACTGACCTTCGCATGACCTCACTCACCATCGTCGTCGCTGCGGCCGAAAACAACGTCATCGGCCGTGGCAACCAGTTGCCCTGGCGTCTGCCGGACGATCTGAAGCATTTCAAGGAAATCACCCTGGGCAAGCCGGTGGTGATGGGACGCAAGACCTGGGATTCCATCGGCAAGCCGTTGCCGGGCCGCACGAATATCGTCGTGTCGCGTCAGCCGGGGCTCGCCATCCCGGGCTGCGTCGTGGTCGGTTCGCTGAATGCTGCACTGGTCGCGGCACGCGGCGCGCCGGAAATCATGCTGATCGGCGGCGCGCAGCTGTATCGCAATGCACTATCGATGGTTCATCGCATTCATCTGACGCGCGTGCATGCCGACATCAATGGCGATACGCTCTTTCCGATTCTCGATCCCGCCCAATGGCGCGAAACGATCGTCGGGCAGCATCCTGCCGATGAACGTCACGCCCATGCATTCACCTTCATCACCCTCGATCGCATTGCCTCCCATGAGTGACAAACCTCGCTTCGACTGCAGCAAATGTCCGGGCTACTGCTGCAGTCATGCGCGCATCGCGGTGAGCGAGTACGACATCGAGCGTCTCGCGAAGCATTTCGGGCTGTCGAAGACGGAAGCGAAGAAGCGCTTCACCTATCACTACAAGACCAAGGAAGCCGACGAACAGATCCTGCGTCATCAGCGCGATCACGTGTACAAGACCATCTGCCGCTTCTTCGACACCGACGAACGTCGCTGCACCGTGTACGAGGCGCGCCCGAACGTCTGCCGCAAGTATCCGTATGGCAACCGCTGCGGCTACTACGAGTTCCTGAAGTTCGAGCGCGAACACCAGGCGGACGAGGATTTCATTCCGTCGGCGTGAGATGAGCGAGGCTACAGGCTACAGGCTACAGGCTACAGCAAGAACGAGCCCTCTCTGACTGTAGCCTGTAGCCTGTAGCCTGTCTCCTGTAGCCCCTCCCCTCCCATGCGCCTCAACAAATTCATCAGCGAAACCGGCGTCAGCTCGCGGCGCGAAGCCGACAGCTGGATCGAAGCCGGACGCGTGACCGTGAACGGCCAGGTCGCGACGCTGGGCACCAAGGTGGAAGAGGGCGACGTCGTCTGCGTCGACGGACGCCAGATCGGCGCCGCGAAGCAGCACGTCTACATCGCGCTCAACAAACCGGTCGGCGTGATTTGCACGACCGAGCGCGACGTGCCCGGCAACATCGTCGACTTCGTGCGTCACCGCGAACGAATTTTTCCCATCGGCCGGCTCGACCGGGATTCGGAAGGACTCATCCTGCTCACGAATCACGGCGACATCGTCAACGAAGTCCTGCGGTCGGAGAACGAGCACGAGAAGGAATATGTCGTGACCGTGGACCGGCCCGTGACCGAGATCTTCCTCAACGGCATGGCCAGCGGCGTGCGCATCCTCGGCACCGTGACGAAGCCCTGCCGCATCCGACGCGAAGGGCCGGCGACGTTCCGGATCATTCTCACCCAGGGCCTGAATCGCCAGATCCGGCGCATGTGCTCGTTCTTCGGTTACAAGGTAGTGCGACTGCAGCGCGTGCGGATCATGCACATCGAACTGGGCTCCCTGCCCACCGGCAGATGGCGCGATCTGACGCGCGATGAGGTCCGCGCATTGCTGCAGGATGCCGGGCTCGCGCCCGGATGACCCCATTGGTCCGCTGGCGATCCGCGCCGCGGAGCATTACCCTTGCCGCCAGTCACGGCAGCCGTTCGAATCGCGTGGATTCCGAATACGACCTCAAGACCCGAGTCACCGGCCTGGACTCGCTGCCGCTGCGTCGTTCCGGCGCGGATTGTCTGGTCGTCATCTATTCCCCGTCGCATGCCGAACTTGGCCGCCGTCACATCCTCGACCGGCCGGTCACGACCATCGGCCGCGGCCGCGACAATGACATCGTCCTGCCCAGCGACTGCGTCTCGCGCCGGCACGTGCGCCTCGAGCACCGGCCGGACGGGCTGATCCTGATCGATCTCGAATCCACCAACGGCACGTTCGTGAACGACGATTTCCGCGCCAGCGGCGAGTACCCGCTGAAGCGCGGCGACCAGCTCAAGGTCGGCGACACCATCTTCAAGTTCCTGTCAGGCTCGGATGTCGAATCGCAGTATCACGAAATCATTTTCCGCATGACCGTCACCGACGGCCTGACGAATCTGTCGAACCGCAAGCAGCTCGACACGATGCTTAGCGACGAAATTCCGCGGGCGATGCGGCATGGCCGTCATCTCGCGGTCCTCATGCTCGACATCGACCACTTCAAGAACATCAACGACACGCACGGACATCTGACGGGCGATTCCGTGCTGCGCGGGCTGGCGTCGATCCTGCAGAAGCGCCTGCGGCCGAACGACAAGCTCGGTCGCTACGGCGGCGAGGAGTTCTGCGCGATCCTGCCCGAGACTGATCTGCCGAGTGCCGCGTCGATTGCTGAAGAATTGCGCACGCTGGTCGCCGCTCACAAGTTCGCGGCGGAAGGCAAGGAAATCCAGGTCACGATTTCCATCGGCGCCGCCGTGCTCGATGGTGGGATGCAGCCCGACGGCCTGTACAAGAGTGCGGATGACAAGCTGTACGAAGCCAAGCGCACCGGTCGGAACAGGGTCTGCTACTGAGGTTTCACCGGTCCTCGGCCGTTGGCTTCCTGCCTACCTCTCTTCTCTTGTCCTCTTCTCCGTTACCCACGGAGGGCGCAAAAAAGAGCAACCAGAACAGGAACAGGGTAAGAGTCAACTTGAACAGCCACCTTGCCTGTTTTGAATCCAAGAAAGGCATGTTCAAGAAGTAGATGGCTGCGAAAAAAAGAAGATGAGCCGATTACAAATCCCGTGATTCGGTGTCCCACGAGCCTGTGAATGGAATGCTTCATGTCTAATGTGGCCTTTGGTATTCGGCGTATTTTCTCCGGTTAGCCCTTCATTAGGGTTATTCGTCTTCTTCGCAGCAAGGCGTGGCACGCCAAGGATTCACAGGGCCCACCGATTTCAAGTCGATGGGTGTTCCATCCGACGCAGCGCGGTCAGGGCATCAGGGAAAAGTCGGTGGAAACGAATATGGACGCAGTGACATCGTCGTCCTGCTGCGGATCGTCGGTCCAGCCCAGACGTATTCCTGCCGAGAACGCGTTCTCGCTCGATTTGATGAGATAGATCGGGACGTCGATGCCGTTCACGTCCGATTCGAAGTCGCGCGTGTATTTCACGGTGAACGCGATCGAATCCCCCACCTGTTTCCTGAATTCGAGCGAGACGAGGCTCTTGTCTGCATCGACAGGCCGACCAAGGAAGCCCTGCTTGCACTTCTCTGCCGTCGATCCTTCGATCGGTACGCACACGGTGGCCTGTGTGTCTCTGGCGTTCTGCATCGCGTTCTGCCATCGATAGCCAAGAATCACGGAGGCAAGCGAGCCGGGCCATAGTCCACCGACATCGAAGCCCGCGGATGTCTGTGTTTCCCTGTGCCGATTCTCGCTTGCGTCGAGATTCAGCGTCTTGAAATCTTCCACACCGACGGCGCCGTTGATGGACCACATCAGCAGTGGAACCGTGCGCTTGCCGAAATAGGCGTCTGCAATCTGGCGCCTTACCAGTCTGCTCGTGACCCGATCATAGAGGCGCTCATCGCACTCGGCGGCTGTCTCGCCCACATCGGCCCGCGCCGCCTCACAGGCGGCCTTGAGTTCCGATGCATTGAGTGTATCCGGGAGCGAGAAGACGACTGATGAGAGTGAGACTTCGAGCTTCGCCGAGTTTGCGAGGCCGTCCAGCGTCGCCGGCTGGCCCTGGGACTCGTCGTCGTCCCATGGAGACGATACTTTCGCCTGCCACTGCAGGCCTGCAGTGGACACATGGCCGAACGAAATCACCGCTCGCTTCTCATCCTTGCCGGCTGTTACATCGAGCCGCGGTCTCGCTTTGCCGAAGGATTGATCGGCCGCGCTGTCCGCTGACGCGATAGTCGTTGCAAGATTGGTCGCCTGCGGGTCTGCGGCATGCGCGACGCAGGCGATACTTCCAATCGTCAGTGCGAGGAGGCAGAGAGACCGCCCTGCGCTCATGGCGTGAACTCCTTGTGCCCATACGCAAACCCATTGGGCCCGATCTTGCGATTGACCCTGGCCAGTTCTGCACCGTCGCAGGTCACTGTGATCTTCAATGGCTTGTCCTTCTTTCCTTGAACGTAGTACACCAGCAAGTGCTCGATGCCGGTCTCGAGACTCGGACCGTATTCCTTCTTCGGTGTCTTGAATTCCTTGTTGGATGGCTCCAGGGCGATCCACCAGCGCGCCGCGCCGGTGTCGATCTTGATGTCGACTTTCTTCGTTGCCATCGCATCTGCTCCTCATGTTGATTCCCGATATCGATCGCGGGCTGGCTGGTCGTCAGACCTCTTCTCCTGGCAGGGTACTGACGTCCTCACCCGCGATGCTCGTACCGAGGGTCAGGTTGACCAGGTCTGTCATGGTGAAGGTCCGGTCGCTGGCGCGGGGCAGCGTTGGCGTCCACGCCGGAGACAGGGAAAGGAAGGACTTCGTGTCCGAGGCGAGTAGCGCCTGGAATACACGACCGACGATTTCGGCGCCGACTCCCGCGAGCCGCTGCCCGCCGGCGTGAACCTCGGCTTCGCGAAGGATGTAGAACCACAGCGGTGCTTCGCCCGTGCCATTGGGAACATTCGCCCAGAGATCCTCGGCTGCAAGAGGAGTAATGCCGAGAAGCTCCGCCACTCGTTGCCCGGAAGGCAGCTGCAGGGCCAGACCTCGCTGCAGATTGCGTACGGCGAGACTCCTGAGGTGTACCGGAGTTTCTGCGCTGACGACACCCGTGGGTAGTTGCAGCAGCACCGTGGAAATTTTCGTGTCGATGAATTTGCTTGCCTGCGCCCCGATACCGAAAAAGGCGCTCCAGTCCACTGCAAGCGGCGGCGGTACCGGCCGGAAACCACGCAAATCGGATGTGCCCGGAGGCGGCACCTCGCCCGCCGCATCCGGCGTAGGAAAGAGTGCGGCACCGCGGCCGGGCCCAAGGCCGTATCCGGGTCGGACCTGACTATGGCCGAAGCGATACGCAGCGGCACTGAACTCGACCGGCATGAATGGTCGTTCGCCGAACTTGAATGGCGCATCGCGGAAGATGCGCGCCGTGCTCACCGAACCCAGCACACGCGGCAGGAATTCGTGAACGACGATCCACTGGTAGTGCCAGCGAACCAGTCTCTGCGCCTCTCGAAAGCGCGTTTCCGGCGAAGTTGACCGGTCGGTGAAATCGGTAAAGACCTTGTTGTGAAATTTCAGGAACAGCTGATGCAGCTGCGAGACGATGATGTTCTCGTCGTTGCGGGGATCGCCGATGAGCGCCCGACCCTGCGAATTGCGCGGCAGATCCGTCCCGTCGGGAGAAAGAAGAAAGGTGAACTGCCGTGACTGATCGTACAGATAAGGCTGCACCGATGGGCCCATGCCATACAGCGAATCGAGTTCAAGCGCAGGCGTTCGGAAGTTCTCGACCGCATCAGGATCGTTTTCCTGCTCCAGGCTTGATGTGACATCGAGCGTGATGTCGTGGTCGATGAACTGTCCGAGGAACGTGTAGCCCGCACGGATGCGTGGATTGTTCTGGCTGGTATCGCTTGCAGGCGGATTGCCGCCATCCATGGGCCCCGTCGATGCTCCAAGGGCGATCGGCCCGGGAGAAAACTGCGTCAAGCTCGACAGCTCCGGGAACATGCGACCGAATCGACCAGGACTGCGGAATACGCCCCGTCCAGTCAGAGTTTCGCCACGATTGTCAGCGCCGTGCATAAGACCTCCTGGCAGATTCATCAGTGGCGAACGCATGCCCGAAGGCGTCGTGCGACGGTTTCCCTGCATGCGCCCGGTTTGTGTTTCGACCCGCGAAGGAATCTGTCAGCGATGGCGCTGATATCTCACCCGCATTGCGCACGCGAACCAGGTGCGGGCCAGTGAGATCAACAGCGCGCTCGCAACAGATGCTGTCCAGGGACCTGTCAGGTCACAACCGAAGCACGGTAAGGAATCGTCATGATCAACGACTGGATAAACATCATTGCTCTCGGCGCCGTACTGGGAGCCATTGGTCAGGCCGCACGTGGCATTGTCGGCTGGAAGAAGGTGTTCGACGAGGCACAGTCCCTTCATACGTCGGCACGAGAAATTTTCTCACCAAGCCGGCTGGTCGTCAGTCTGCTCGTCGGCGCAGTAGCGGGTGTTCTCGCGACACTGACACTGGTCGATGATCCCGCGAAACTCGTCGATGGACAGTCGTCTGTGCAATTCAAGCAGTTCCTGCTCGCCCTGGTCGCGACCGGGTACGCTGGTACCGATTTCATCGAAGGTTTCGTCCGCAACCGCTACTCGCCGGCAGCGACGCCGGTGACGTCGGCGGCTGCGAGGAGCGACGTCGTGGTCGCCGACCACAGTGCGGGTACCATTGCCGGCAGGTAGCGCCGCGGCACCGACGCAGGGACATAGGAGCCAGGCAATGCGCGAGTACTCCATCGTCGATCGGCTACGCCCATGGAGGCGCATGAGCTATCGCGCCACAGATTCGCCACAGGTTGCGTTGCTGGCGTCGCCGGCGTCGGTGCAAGCAGCACCGCAGATCGACAACGTATGGGCAGCCGCACTTTCGCTCCTGTTTTCGGCTGCGGCCGTCATCTGCGGCCTGCACATGGGCCGGTTGCTGGCGGACAGTCTTCCGAACACCTTCAGCAGTGGCCTCAAGGCGACCGCGGCGACCATATCCATCGCGGTCTTCGCATCCTATGCAGACAAGATCATCGCGGCTCTCGCGTGTGCATATCGGCAGCTTGGCAGGCCTGCACCGATTGAAGCGCTTCTTGAAGCGGCCAAGCTCTTCGTTGCATTCCTCGCGCTTGGTTTCCCGGTGGAGATTGCGGCGGGCGAAGTGACGCGAATAATGACGAGCACCGACACACTGCGACTTCAACCCGTCATGGTCCGGGCTACATCAGATGCACCCGTAGTGATTCTGCCGATCCTCTTCTCGAAGAATGCGAAGCTCGCAAGCGAACAGGCGAACACCGCGCTCGTGCCGCAATCCGTTCTCGCGAGCGACCGCTCCATCTGGGAAGAAGGAACAGTTCTGGATGACGCAGGAGAACAGCTGAAGGCGATCCGGACATTCCTGTCGATGCTGGTTCAATGTTCGGACGCATCAGCAAGAGAAGATGCCGTCGTCGTCCAAGTTGAAGGGTTCGCAAGCTCGCGCGAGTTCGAAACCGCGAAGGGAGGAATCCGTGACGACTCAGATCAGCTCAATCTTCGGGCAGCGCGAGATCGAGGACGTGCGGTGCGCGCAGTGGTTCGACATAGTCCGGAGTTCGAGGCAGGGCTCGTCAGAATGCCCCGGGAACCCCGGTACGATTCCATGGCGGCAATGGTCAACAGGCGAATCTACATCGACCGACTGCCGGGCTTGACGCTCGAAGATCAGGAGGCGCTCACGCGCCGTGCCGAAATCCGGGTACTCCACGCGCCAGGATGCGCGGGTTCGGCGATGGTGCACTCCGCGAAACCAGCGTCACCTGCATCCGACAGTCGCGCCTGATCAGAACCCTCGCTCCCTCGCCACGACTTCCCACCCGCAACTGCCGCATCCGCGGTTCTCACGGCGTCACGCGATCTAGGCTGCACGCGTCCGGGAAGTAGCGATCGTCGAACAGATTGCTGATATTGAACAGAGCGGGACGCCAATTCCGGTTCAACCGTCGAGATTTCCGCCGCCGCGGCCCTCGGCGGAGCGCGAAGAGTGGAGAGGCTTGTTGGAATCGGTGGGGTCCTCGTCAGAATATAGCGGCGAAAGTCCCAGCAATTTCAGGAGTACACGAATGCGGCCAGATCATCTGACCATCAGCGGGTGCCTGATCCTCACGGCGCTCTTCGCGACGTTGGAGGCAGCGCAAGGTAACGACGCCGCGAAGATCACGGCGGAACCCGTTGCGGGCAGCGTCTACGTGCTGCGTGGGTCGGTGGCCAATATCGTCGCCTCCGTGGGCGACGACGGAATCGTGATGGTCGATGACGACCTGAACGCCAGCGCTGCGGACTCGATCCTGGCGACTCTCAAGAGCATCTCGGGCAAGCCGCTTCGTTTCGTGATCAACACCCATATTCACGAGGACCACACGGGCGGAAACGATGCCTTCCAGGAAGTGGCGCCCATCATTGCGCATCGTAACGTGCGTACTCGCATGGCAAGCGGCGCGCGCAAGCGGGCGGCAGAAGCGCTCCCGACGGTGACCTTTGAGAGCGAGCTCAATCTGTTCTTCAACGACGAAAACATTCGCCTGCTGAAACTTCCCGCCGGTCACACGGATGGCGATGTCGTCGTCTTCTTCACCAGGTCGAACGTTGTCGCGATGGGGGACGTCTTCATGTCGCCGGCGGCTTCGTTCGTCGATGGAAGCAGCGGCGGCACCATCGTCGGCCTGATTGAGGCGCTGGAGTTCGTGCTGCCTCAGATTCCAGCAGATGCAAAAGTAATCCCGGGCCATGGCCCGGTTTCATCGCGCGCAGACGTGGTGCGTGGCCTCGAGGTTCTGAAGGAAATGAAGGCGATCGTGGCAGCGGGCATTTCCGCCGGTAAAACCATGGAGCAGCTCGTCGCCGAGAAGCCATTCGAAAAGTGGCAGGCGCTCATCGCGCCCGGGGCGCCGACGGATGCATACGTCGGCCGCTTCTACCGGGACCTGACGGCCCAGTGAGTGAGGCGAGGCCCCGATGCCCAGCGGGGCAAATGGATCGAGCTCTCTCACTCCACCGTCACCGACTTCGCCAGATTCCTCGGCTGATCGATGTTCCTGCCGCGCGCCAGGGCCACGTGGTACGCGAGCAGTTGCAGCGGAATATTCAGCAGCAGCGGATCCAGCACAGCTTCCGACTTCGGCACTTCGATGACGGCGTCGACCGGCATCGGCAGCGGATCGCCGGGCTGGGTGATGACGAACGTCGGGCCGCTGCGTGCGCGGATCTCTTCGATGGTCGAAAGATTCTTGGCGTAAAGATCGTCGCGCGGCATCACGATCACGGTGGGGGTCTCGGGGCTGATCAGTGCCAGCGGGCCGTGTTTCAGCTCCGAGGCCGGGTAGGCTTCGGCGTGCAGGTAGCTGATCTCCTTCAGCTTCAAAGCGCCTTCCATGGCGATCGGAAAGCCGGCAGCGCGGCCGACGAAGTAGGCGTTTTCGTGCCGGGCAAAGCGCTGCGCCAGGGTCGCGATGCGTGCTTCCTGGTTGAGGATGGTTGCTACCTGGTCCGGCAGCGCCTGCAGCGCGGCGAGCAACCGCGCGCCCTGCGCCGTCGAGAGATCCTTGAGTCGGCCGAGATGCACGGCCAGCAGCGCGAAGGCCACCACCGTGCTGGTGAAGGTCTTCGTCGATACCACGGCGATCTCCGGCCCCGCATGTAGATAGATGCCGCGAGCGCATTCGCGCGCGATGGTGCTGCCCACCACATTGACGATGCCGAGCACGCGTCCGCCCTTGCGCTTCACTTCCTGCACGGCGGCCAGCGTGTCGAAGGTTTCGCCGGACTGGCTGACGGCGATGTACAGCGTGTCCTGTTCGATCACCGGATTGCGATAACGGAACTCGGAGGCCGGCTCGGCGCTGGCGGGAAGTCGCGCGAGCTGTTCGATCAGATGTGCGCCCAGGCTGCCGGCAATGTATGCCGAGCCGCAGCCGAGGATCTTGATGCGCTTCACTTCGAGCAGTTCGCGCGCCGCCATTTCGAGCCCGCCGATGTGGGTGGTCTGGAAGCGCGGTTCGAGACGCCCGCTCAGCGTGCGGCGGATGGCGTCCGGCTGCTCGGCGATTTCCTTGCGCATGTAGTGCGAGAACTCGCCCTTGTCGAAGGACTCGTCGGTCCACGGGATCGTGAGCGGTGTTTTCGCCGTTGCGCCGCCGTCGAGCGTGGAGGTTTCGTAGCCGTCGGCACGCACGACGGCGAGTTCGCCGTCGTCGAGATGCACGACGCTCTGAGTATGGCGCACCAGTGCCGCCGGATCGGAAGCCACGAACATTTCCCTGTCGCCGATGCCGATCACGACCGGACTGCCGTTGCGCGCAATCACGATGGATTCCGGGCGCTGCGCATCCAGCACGGCAATGCCATAGGTGCCGGTGACGAGGCGCAGCACGGAACGCAACGAGTCCTCGAGCGTGTCGGCCGGCGAGGCGGCGAGCAGATGCGCGATGACTTCCGAATCCGTTTCCGAACGGAACGTCACGCCGGATGCTTCCAGCTTCGTGCGCAATGAGGCGGCGTTTTCGATGATGCCGTTGTGAACGATGGCGAAACGTTCGCTCGTATCCGTGTGCGGATGCGCGTTGCGATCGCTCGGTTCGCCATGCGTGGCCCAGCGCGTGTGGGCGATGCCCGTCATGCCCTTGATGCGCTCCGGCAGGATGCGTTCGAGATCGCGCACCTTGCCCTTGGTCTTGATGACCTGCAGTTTCTCGTTGCGCGCGACGGCGAGTCCCGCGGAGTCATAACCGCGGTATTCGAGTCGATGCAGTCCTTCCATGAGGATGGGAGTCGCGTCGCGTTTGCCGATGTATCCGACGATGCCGCACATTGATGAAGTCTCCGCTGGTTACAGCTGTCGCCTGTCGCCTGTCGCCTGTTATCCGTAGATCACCCGCCGGATCTGTCGCTCGCTGTACCCGGACGCGCGGAATCGCCACTGGGCCAGTTCGGTTGCGAGGCGGGCGAAGATTTCGCTGTTGGAGCAACCGGCGCTCTGCAGTGCCCGGTGGCGCCTGCGGATGAAGTCGTCGGGCGTTTCGTCGAGGAAGTTCAGGACTTCGTGAACGGCGCGCCGGGCTTCGGAAGGCGTCAGTCGGGTCGTCCGGGTCAGATACGCGATGAGTTCATCGAGGTCGGTCTGATCCGGCATGGGCGCGCACTCTGCCTGGGAGGAGGGGATTTCCCAAGCAGTTTGCCCGAATCCGGGCAGGATGCGCTTCTTCTGTGGGGCCGGCTTCAGCCGGCCTTCCTGTTCAATGCCCGTTCCGGCTCAGGTACACATAGATGTAGCCGATCACGAACAGCACCGTCAGGCCGCAGGTGAACAGGACACCTGCACCTGCCGCCATGACCGATAACAACCCCGGCGAGCGCATCGAGTGCGAGCCGAGCAGGGCAGTGAGTCCGAAGGCAATGATGCAGTTGCACAACCACTTGAGCAGATAGCCCGGCAGGTAGATGCGCATCTGCCGGTTGTGCGTGTAGGCGGCGGCGCGCGCGAAGCGATCGCCGACGGAGGCGTTCTTGAACAGCCAGAAAGGCCACAGATACCGGAACAGCACCTGCGAGAGCGGCATGTCGTCGTAGATCGAACGCCGCACCGCCGATGTGCGTGCCGGAGAAGCTGCGGGGTGCGTCATGACTCATCCTTCAACCATCGCCCGGCAGGCGATGTTCTGACGATAGATGGATGAGTGCGCGCGTTGGTTCCGTAGATATCCGTACGCCTACAGCTGGATCGTGCCGCGGCCGATTTCGATCACATCACCACCGACGAGGATGCGAGCATCGGCGGTGACTTCGAGCAGCAGCGTCGATGGACGGCCGACGTATTCGCCCTGGGAAATCGTGAACTGCTGCGGCAGCGAACGGCCGCTGGCGAGCATCCAGCCGCCGAGGTTGGCCGTGGCGGAACCCGTTGCCGGATCTTCCTGCATCGCGCCGCCGCCGGAAAAGAAGAACCGCGAGAGCAGGCGGCCGGACGCCCGTTCGGCGAACACATAGGCATGCGCCTGGCCTTCATCATTGCGGATGCCCGACAGCACTTCGACATGGGGACGGACGCGGCGAACGGCGGCCTCGCTGCGCAGAGGAATGATGAGCTGTTCCTTGCCGGCCTTGATCCACAGCGGGCGGTCGCCTATGTCCGCTTCCGACAGTTGCAATGCCTTGGCGATGTCGGCGCGCGATGCGCTGACTTCGCGCCAGGTGGGCGCGTTCGCCTGCAGGGTCCAGCGATCGCCGGCGGCCGTGACCGGAATGATGCCGGCCTGCATTTCCAGGCGCAGCGCATCATCGCCGCGGCGCAGCGCGCGACAGACGAAGGCAGTGCCGAGCGTCGGGTGGCCGGCAAACGGCATCTCGTAGTCCGGCGTGAAGATGCGTACGCGCGCATTCGCACGATCCGAGGGCAGGATGAATGTGGTTTCCGACAGATTGAACTGCCGGGCCAGCGCCTGCATCGTCGTATCGTCGAGGCTGGAGCCGTCCTCGAAGACGCACAGCGGATTGCCCGTCAGCTTGCCGCCGTCCTGAGTGAAGACATTGACGATGCGGAATGCGAGTGAGGCCATGCGACACCTTGGTTCGAAGTGTCGGCAGTGTCGTGGATTCGGCAACGCAGCGTAAATGCACAGTGCTGCGGTGGCGGCACCTGCACAGACGAAAGATTCAAGCGCGCATCACAGGAGGGATGACCTTCTTCCTGTGGGGCCGGCTTCAGCCGGCCTGTTCGAGTGCAAAAGGCCGGCTGAAGCCGGCCCCACAGAAGAACTACGCGTCAGATCGGATTCCGGCAATCGGCGGCAGCCGCCGCTCGATCAGCTGCGTCGCCAGATCGAAATCCACCTGGTCCAGCGTCGCGGCGGACCCGGTCAGCTGATTGAGAATGTCCTGCTGGATGCGGCCGCGTTCGAACGCAACGGCGTAGGGGATGTCGTCATGGAACATGACCATCGAATAGCGCGGCACGAAGCGATCGGGGAAACGTCGTTCGAGTTCCAGCGACAGGATCTTCTGCAGCTGGAATTTGGGATGACGCACGGTATCGCGCATCTCCTCGTAGTTCTCGAACGCCATGTCGGCGATCGCGTCGGTGTCGGGATGCCGCGTGCGATCGAAAGCCGAGAAAGCCTGCGACCAGTCGGTGTGCTGCTGCAGCAGGCGATCGAGTTCGCGGCAGTCCTCGAAGGCGCAGTTCATGCCCTGGCCATGGAAGGGCAGGATCGCGTGCGCGGCATCGCCGATCAGCAGCAGCCGATCCTCGAAGCTCCAGCGCTCGCAGCGCACCGTACCCATGATGCCGGTGGGATGGGCGAGGAATTCGCGGGCGAGCTGCGGCATGAGCACGGCCGCATCGGGAAAGTGGCGGTGGAAGAATTCGTCGATGGCAATTTCGTTCGTGAGGGTCGCGAAACTTTCCGGGCCTGTCTGCGGCAGGAACAGCGTGACGGTGAAGCTGCCGTCCAGGTTCGGCAGCGCGATCAGCATGAAGCCGCCGCGCGGCCAGATGTGCAGCGCATTCTTGTGGATGCGATGGTTGCCGAAGCTGTCGGCCGGCAGCGTGAGTTCCTTGTAGCTGTGTTCGAGCAGGTCTTCGGTGAACTGCGTTTCAAGACCGTGGGCCAGCGCGCGACGCAGGGGCGAGCCCGCGCCGTCGGCGGCAATGACCCGCTGCATCGGCAGTTCCCAGGGATTGCCGCTGGATTCGTCCCGCATCAGTACCTGCTGCGAATGCAGGTTGGCATCGACCGAACTCTGGCGGAAATGCAGCTCGACGCCGGCGGCCTCCGCGGCATCGAGCAGGATGCGGTTCAGGCCGGGTCGCGACACGGAGTAGATCACCTCATGCTCGCGCTGCCCGTAAGGCACGAAGGACTGCGAGCCGTCGGGCAGATGCAGCAGGCGACCCGGCATCGGAATCAGCAACGGCAGGATCTGCGGCATCACATCCGCGAGTTCCAGCGCGGCGATGCCGCGCGCAGCCAGCGCGAGATTGATGGAACGGCCCGCGGGAATCGCTTCGCGTCGCTGATCAGGTAGCCGTTCGTAGACGCGTACGCGATGACCGCGACGCGCGAGCAGGATGGACAACAGCGTGCCGGCGAGGCCGGCGCCGATGAGCGTAATGGGTTGGTCCGTCATGATTGCGGGGCCGCGAGCGTTGCGGTCAATGCTTCGACGAACTCCCGTACTTCGACGAACGTGTTGTACAGCGGCACCGGTGCGACGCGGATGACATCGGGTTCGCGCCAGTCGCAGAGATAACCGTTGCCCGACAGTGCACGGTGAATCGCGCGTGCCTCGGCGGGCGAGCGGTTCACCCGCAGCGAAAGCTGGCAGCCGCGGGCCGCATGACTCGCCGGCGTGAGGATCGTGACATCGGCATGCAGATGCTGCTGCAGCAGGTCGGCGAGGAAGCCGGTGAGTGCAATCGACTTGGCGCGCAGGCGCGTCATGCCGGCCTCGTCGAACAGCGCGAGCGAGGCGAGCAGCGGCGCGGCGGAAAAGATCGACGGGTTGGACACCTGCCAGCCTTCGGCGCCGGCAATGGGACGGAACTGGTCGGGCATGTCGAATCGCGAAGTCTTGTCGTGACCCCACCAGCCCGCAAAGCGCGGCAGGTCGAACGCTCGCGCATGTCGCTCGTGCACGAAGCAGCCGCCGATCGCGCCGGGGCCGCTGTTCAGATACTTGTAGCTGCACCAGACGGCAAAGTCGGCATTCCAGTCGTGCAGCTGCAGCGGTACGTTGCCGATGGCGTGCGCCAGATCGAAGCCGACGGTCGCACCCTGTCGCTGTGCGCAGGCGGTGATCGTCGCCAGGTCGAGGAACTGACCGCTGAGATATTGCACGCCGGGCAGCAGCACGGTGGCGATGCTGCGGCCTTCGCGCTCCAGCAGTTCGCAGATGTCCTCATCGCGCAGCGTGGCTTCGCCGGGCCGGGGTGCGATCTCGATGAGATGGTCGGCCGGCGAGAAACCGCGCTGCGCGATCTGCGACGCAACCGCGTAGCGGTCGGACGGAAAGGCGCTCTTTTCGATGAGCACGCGCGGGCGATCCGGCGTGGGCCGGTAGAAGCTCGTCAGCATCAGGTGCAGATTCGCCGTCAGCGAATTCATCGCGACGACTTCCGATTCGAGCGCGCCGGCGAGGCGGGCCAGCCCCGGCGTCAGCAGTTCGTGATAGGAGAGCCAGGGGCGTGCCGCCTCGAAATGACCTTCGACGCCGAGCGTGCTCCAGTGCGTGAATTCCTCGTTGAGGATCATCGCGGCATTCTTCGGCGCGAGGCCCAGGGAATGACCGCAGAAGTACACCGCCGGCGAACCGTCGCGGCGTGCGGGCAGGTGAAATTCGGCGCGGAACTTCGCAAGTTCGTCGTGTGCGTCGAGCCGTCGGGCCGTATCGAGATCGGCGGAAGTCATGCCTGGTTCAGCGAGCCGGTGCGACAGTGCCGCAGGCCTGGCAGGTGCGGTTCTTCAGCGAACCGTGGAAGCGTTCGAAGATCGGCGGCAACTGCTCGACGATGTCGCTGATGTGCTGATACTCGGCGTACAGCGGGTACTGGCAGTAGTTGCAATACCAGAGAAAGCCGTCCTGTTCCTCGGGACGGCGCTGGCGCTCGATGACGAGCCCCACGGTGTTGGCAAAGCGCTGCGGCGAATGCGGTACGCGCGCCGGCAGCAGCAGGATTTCGCCTTCGTTGATGGGAATGTCGACGCGGGCGCCGTCCTGCATGGTCCGCAGGATCATGTTGCCTTCGAGCTGGTAGAAGAATTCCTCGCCGGGGTCGTCGTGATAGTCGTCGCGATCGTTCGGGCCGCCGACGACCATGATGATGAATTCGGAATGGCGGAAGACCTGTCGGTTGCACACCGGTGGCTTCAGGAATTCGCGATGGGCATCGATCCACTCGCGAAAATTGAAGGCTTTGAGTGCATTCATGCAGCGTCTCCGGCAGAAGGCTAGAGTATAGCCGCCTGATCCCGCGGTCGGGGCGCGATGACGGAATGCGCAACGGTCTGCGCCTTACGCAAATACGCCCGCCGCATAAGGAGAATCCGTGACGACGAAATCTGGAAGTTCGAACCGGCTGTCGCGCCTGTGTGCGCTGCTGCTGACGTTCTCGTTCTGTGTCGATGCGTTCGCGGCGGAGACGTCGGCAGATGCGCCCGCGCCGCACGTCCAGGCGATCTGGAAGACCCAGGAGCTGAGCTTCTATTTCCAGAGTTTCACCACCTTCTATGCCTGTCGCAGTCTGGAAGATCGTGTCCGGATGCTGCTGATCGAACTCGGCGCCGACAAGGACGTGAAGGTGCGTGCGACGAGCTGTTTCGGCAACGAAATCGCGCGGCTGCCGCATGTGCGGATCAATGTGACTGCGCCCATCGAGGCCACGCCGGAAGCGCTGGCCGAACTGGAAAAGACCCGTAGCACGCGCGAGCTCGCGGCGCGCGTGCGCGGCGAGCGGATGACGGAAAGCACGGAACAGTTTCCGGCGTACTGGAAGCCCGTCTCGCTGTCGCGCGGCAGCTTCCGCCTGGAGCCCGGCGACTGCGAGCTGGTCGAGCAGCTCAAGCGCTCGGTGCTGCCCAAGCTGTCGATCCGGATCGTGAAGGACAACATGTCCTGCATGCCCAACCAGAATTCGATAGGTCAGCCGCGGCTCGAAGTCGAGGCACTGACGGTCGTGCCGCCGCCGGATGCAAGACTGCCGGTGGTCGGCAAGCCGGCCAGCTAGTTCACTCGTTCCCGGGCGACAGGCCCGAAGAACTGCACGGCACCATCACGGGCGGCTCGCGTCGATCGAGCCGCACGGCGCACAGGGAACTGCCCCAGACGCAGCCGGTGTCGATGCTCAGGACGCCGTCGCCATCGTGATAGCCCAGTGCCGACCAATGGCCGCATACGATGCGCAGATTGTGCGAACGGCGTTGCGGTGCACGGAACCACGGATAGAGATGTGACGGCGCGTCTTCGAGCGTGCCCTTGTACGTGAGATCGAGTTCGCCCCCGGCCGTGCAGAAACGCAGGCGGGTGAAGCAGTTCGTAATGAATCGCAGGCGCTCGAATCCCTGCAGATCCGCCGACCAGCGATCGGGTCGATCGCCGTACATGTGGGCGAACAGATCGCGGGCGGTGCTGACGGTACGCAGCGCATTCTCCAGCTCGCGCGCACAGCTACGCGCCGTGTCGAAGTCCCACTGCGGCGGCAGGCCCGCATGAATCATCGTGTAGCCGAGCGTGTCGTCGTGGTGCAGTAGCGGCCGCAGTCGCAGCCATTCGAGCAGCTCGTCGCGATCCGGTGCGTCGAGGACCGGCTGCAGGGTGTCTTTGCGTTTCAGCTTTTCCGTCGGCGACAGCGCGACGGCGAGCAGATGCAGGTCGTGATTGCCGAGCACGGTGACGGCGGCATCGCCGAGCGCCCGCACTTTGCGAAGGACATCGAGCGATCGCGGACCGCGGTTGACGAGATCGCCCACCAGCCAGAGCTTGTCGCGAGCGGGATCGAAGCGGATGCGCTCCAGCAGTTCCTCGAACTCGTCGCAGCAGCCCTGGATGTCGCCGATGGCGTAGGTGGGCATGACGGAGGAGGCTACGGGCTACAGGCTACAGGCTACAGGCTACAGGCAACAGCTGGAGAGGAGCGAGTCCGGCTCGGGCTGTAGCCTGTCGCCTGCAGCCCGTCACCTTTCGTCAATGCAGCAACCCCGGTATCGCCAGCCTCACCGGAGCGATCGGCGCGTCGAAATGCGCGCCGTCATCGGCAACCATCTGGTAGCTGCCCTGCATGGCGCCGACCGGGGTTTCCAGCACGGCGCCGCTGGAGTAGCGGAAGCCCTGACCGGGCAGCAGGTAGGGCTGTTCGCCGACGACACCTTCGCCGCGGACTTCCTTCACCTTGCCGTTCGCATCGGTGAATACCCAGTGACGGGTCATCAGTCGGGCGGGGACATCGCCTTCGTTGCGGATCGTGATGGTGTACGAGAACACGTAGTGGCTCTCGTCGGGCTTCGACTGATCGTCGACGTAGTTGGTGCTGACGTCGACGCGGATCTTGTGGCGGCTCGGATCTGTCATGGCGTTGGGCGAATGGGGCGGCGCGGGCATTGTAGCAGCGCGCACCGCGGAACCCCGCCATCAAATCCGTGCCGACGCGCGGGGCTTTATGTAATCCGTACCGCCAGCACGTCGCAGGGCGCCGCGTGCAGGATCGTGTCTTCGGTGAAGTTCAGCAGAATCGCGAGACCGTGACGTTCGCGGCTGCCGAGGACGATCAGATCCGCGCCGAGTTTCTGTGCCGCGCGCACGATCTCTGCCTTGATGCTGCCGGTCTCGACCAGGCGCGGCGCCTGCGACAGCGCCAGCGTCTCGGCGAGTTCCGCGAGTTTGGTCCTGGCGCGATCGACCAGTTCGCTCTCGATCTGCACCGTCGGCAGCAGCGCCTCGCCCATGGGCTCCACGGGAACGTACTCGACCACGTGCAGCAGCGTGATGTCGGCGTCGTAGCATTTGGCGATGGCTTTCGCCCGTTCGCCCACCAGCCGGCTGTTATCCGAAAGGTCGACGGCCAGCAGGATCTTCTTGTACCCGTTCACGGCGGCTCTCCTGATGTTGCGGTTGTGGGCGCAGCAAGGAGTATAGGGCCGGCCGGCGCGCTGATCAGCCGGGATTTTTCCCGGGGCGTTCGGCCAGCGCAGCGAACTGCGCCGGTGCGATCACTTCCGCGCGTGCGCCTGGATCGACGCCGGCGGCGCGAATCTGTTCTTCGTCGAGCAGCGACCGCAACGAGTTGCGCAGCGTCTTGCGTCGCTGCGAGAACGCCGCGGCGACGATCCGGGCAAACCGGTCAGGATCGGCAACGGCAAAGGGCGGCGACTCGTGCGGCAACAGTCGCACGACAGTCGACATGACGCGCGGCGGCGGGCGGAAGGCGCCGGGACCGATGTCGAACAGCGGTTCGATCCGCAGCCAGGGCGCCAGCATGACGGAGAGTCGTCCGTAGGCGTCATCGCCCGCACCGGCGGCCATGCGATCCACCACTTCCTTCTGCAACATGAAGTGCATGTCGCGGATGCGATCGCGCTGGCCGATGAGATGGAACAGCAGCGGCGTGGAAATGTTGTAGGGCAGATTGCCGACCAGGCGCATCGGCTGCTCATGCAGTGGTCCGAAATCGAACTCGAGCGCGTCGGCTTCGTGGATTCGCAGTTCGCCGCGCCGTGCATCCGCGCCGGCCGTGGCTTCGCGCAGATGGCGAATGGCGTCGCGGTCGATCTCGACGGCGTCCAGGCGTTTCAGTCGTTGCAGCAGGGGCAGCGTGATGGCGCCGAGACCGGGACCGATCTCGACCATCGGATCGTCGGGCTTGGGATCGATGGCTGCGATGATGCGGGCGATGATGCCGGGGTCATGCAGAAAGTGCTGCCCGAACCGTTTGCGTGCAACGTGCATGTCAGGCGTCGGGCCGGGCCGGCTGCACGATGTCGATCGCCATGGCAATGGCGGCGGCGAGACTGCCGCTGTCGGCCTTGCCGGTGCCTGCGAGCGCCAGGGCCGTGCCGTGATCGACCGAGGTGCGGACGATGGGCAGGCCCAGCGTCACATTGACGGCGTCGCCGAACCCCGCGTACTTGAGCACCGGCAGCCCCTGGTCGTGATACATCGCGAGCACGGCATCGGCCTGTTGCAGTTGATGCGGCGTGAAGGCGGTGTCTGCCGGAACCGGACCGATGAGTTGCAGTCCCTCGCGTCGCAGGGCTGTCAGCACCGGCGAGATGACTTCGATTTCCTCGCGACCGAGGTGCCCGCTTTCGCCGGCGTGCGGATTGAGTCCGCAGACCAGGATGCGCGGCGCCGCCAGATGGAATCGCCGGCGCAGATCGTGATCGAGAATGCGCAGTACCTGCTCCAGCAGTGATGGCGTGATGGCGGCGCTGACGGCGTTGAGCGGCAGGTGCGTGGTGACCAGCGCGACCCGCAGCGTGGGGCAGGCGAGCATCATGACGGGCAGCGGGGCGCCGGTGCGCTCCGCCAGATATTCCGTATGACCGGAGAAGGGAATGCCGGCGTCGTTGATGATGCTCTTCTGCACCGGTGCAGTGACCATGGCATCGAAGTCGCCGCGCAGGCAGCCGTCGGCAGCGAGATCGAGCAGCCCAAGCACGTACCGTGCGTTGGCGACGTCGAGCTGACCTGCACGCACGGCGGCAGTCACTGGATGATGCAGTACCCGGAGGATGCCGGCGCGCGCCGGAACGTTTTGCGGCAGGTCGTGACGCTCGATCCGGAGGGGCAACTGCAGTCGCTGCGCGCGTTCCTGCAGCAGATCGGCGTCCGCCGCGACGATCAGTTCGCAGGTCCAGTCCCGTTGTGCAATCTGCAGACAGAGATCGGGGCCGATCCCTGCAGGCTCGCCGGAGGTGACGATGAGGCGCGGCGGTCTCATGAAAGAGCGGCGAAGGTCATCGCCCTCGCGGATGCCGTTGCCGCCGTCACATCCTGTAGTCGACGAAAGCTTCGTCGCGCAGGCGACGCAGCCACAGTTCGGTTTCTTCTTCCGCCTTCGACTCGCGCAGCTGGGCATACACCTGCTGACGCTGCTTGTCCTCGGTGACGTCGTGAGTGCGGCGGCCGAGGAGCTGGATGATGTGCCAGCCGTACTGGGTGCGGAACGGTTTGCTGATCTCGTTCTCGCTCAACGCATCGAGCTGCTTTTCGAATTCCGGTACGAATGAGCCCGGGCCGGCCCAGCCCAGGTCGCCGCCGTCCGGAGCAGAACCGGGGTCCTTCGAGGTGACCGCAGCGATGGCAGCGAAATCCTCGCCTTTCAGGACGCGGGCGCGAATGTCGTTGAGGCGCTGTTCGAGCGTCTGATCGTCTTCCAGTTCGTTGGGAGTGAGCAGGATGTGACGGGCATGCACCTGCGTCACCACGGCCTGCTGCGTGCCGCCGCGGGTTTCGTTCAGGCGGAACAGGTGGAAGCCGCTCGGCGTGCGGATCGGTTCGGAAATCTGGCCGTCCTGCATCTTCACGATCTGCTCGGCCACGATCGACGGCAGCTGCGAGCCCTTGCGCCAGCCCAGCGAACCGCCCTCGATGTTGGTCGTGCTGTCGGAGTAGGTGAGGGCGAGCTGCGCAAAGTCTTCGCCGGCCTTGGCCTTTTCGTAGGCCTCCTGCATGCGCTTCTCGCGCGACTCGATCTGTTCCGGTGTGGCGGTCACCGGCACCGACACGAGAATGTGGGAGATGTTGTATTCGGAATTCTGGTTCGGCGCGTTCTTGGCGCGGGCCATCGCCTGCTCCATTTCGCGCGGCGAGATGTTGATGCGCGCGATCACATCGCGCTGGCGCAGCATCTGCAGCGTCATCTGGCGACGGATCTCGTCGCGGTAGTCGCGATAGTTGATGCCCTGCTGTTCGAGCATGCGCGGCAGGTCGGGGAAGGCGATGCCATTGTTGCGCGCGATGTTCTCGAGTGCGCCGTTGAGCATTTCATCGGAGATCTGC
Organism: Povalibacter sp.; assembly: GCF_036735925.1. Lineage (NCBI taxonomy): Bacteria > Pseudomonadati > Pseudomonadota > Gammaproteobacteria > Steroidobacterales > Steroidobacteraceae > Povalibacter > Povalibacter sp. The sequence goes on along the minus strand of NZ_DAINNK010000018.1, from coordinate 26,422 downwards.
AGGCCGAGCTTGTCGGCGCGCTGGATCTGGATTTCTTCGACGACCAGCCGTTCCAGGATCTGACGGCGCAGCACGTTGCGCGGGGGCAATTCGGTGTTCTGCTGGCGCAGGCGCGCGGTGATTTCCTCGGTCTGCTCGTCGAGCTGGCTGTTGAGGACCACGCCATCGTTCACCACGGCCGCGATGCGGTCGAGCGGCACGCCGCTGGTGGACAGGTCGCGTGTCTGTGCAAACGCGCTGCCGCACAGCAGCAGGGACAACGCCAGCGAAGCAGCGGAGAAGAGATTTTTCATGGGTATCGGTCGGTCGGATTACGTGGCGCACGCAGCGGGCTGCGACGCGGTCTGAGACTCGATCGGGTGCAATATCAACGGCTTAGTCCTGCTCGCCCGGTCGGTTGATCGAGTATCCCCGAATCGACCGTTCCAGGAAAGCATCCGCGCCGACTCCGACACTGGAGAGTCCGTTAAGTTCAAGCTGCACCAGGAAGCTGGTATCGACATCACCGTCGCGGTTGCTGACGTAGCGTCGGCCCACGAAGCGCAGTCGCCAGCAGCACGAGCGGTATTCGAGACCGGCGAACTGATCCAGCGTCTTCTCGTCTTCCAGCGAATAGACCATCCGCGCATAGGCGCCCCAGCGCTCGCCGACCGGCCACGCCACCGAGCCGTCCACCTGCTCGATGTTGCCGCGCCGGAAGCGGTAGCCGAGATTGGCGACGCGGTCGAAGTTCGGGCGGTACTGGAGATTGATGTCGCCTTTCTCGGAGCGGGTCTCGCCCGGATCCCACTGGATGCCGGCGCTGACGTTCCAGTTCTCGAAGGCCGTGAGTTCGAGTTCGGCGACGATGTCCGAGGACTCCGTGTCGTCCATCGTTTCGCCGGGCAGCGTCACCAGCGGCGGGTCGAAGTAGATGGCCTGACCGACCGTGCCGGAGATGAACTGCTGTCCCGTGGCCGAATCCAGCAGTCGCGACGTGAAGCCGATGCTGACCTGATTGGCGTTGCCCAGGCGATCGGCGCCGACGAAGCGGTTGGTGCGGAACAGTTGCACGGGATTGAGGTCGGGCGCGCCGGTATCGAAGACCGGCAGCGCATCCTGATTGCGGTAGGGCACGTACAGATAGAGAAAGCGCGGCTCGAAGGTCTGCAGCCGTTTGCCGCCCGGACCCCAGTTCTTTTCGAAGGCGACGCCGCCGTCGACGCTCAGGATCGGCGCGGAGCGGTGCGGCGTGCGGTCGATGCCCGGCGCCGTGTCGTCCAGATCGTAGGCCGTATAGCGCCAGCTCGCGGCGGGTTCGAGGTACAGGCCGGCGCCGCGCAACGGCATGCGGATTTCCGGAGCGATGTCCATGCGCAGGCCGGTGACGCCGTCGTCGCGCAGGAAGTTCGAGATCTCGCCGTCGAAGTTCAATGTCAGGCCGAACGGCTGCCCGGGCGCGTGCGCATGAACCGCGAGCTGCGGCAGCAGCGTGTACGGGCGGTCGAAGTCGTCGATGGTCGTGTCGATGATCTGGAAATTCTGCGCCAGCAGGGACGCGAACCAGATGTCGTCGAGATAGATCAGGTTGGCGGCGCGATTCAGATAACTGACGCTCGTGCCTTCGGGGCCGAGACCGAAGTCTTCGAACCAGCGGCTGTCGCTGACGTCCGCGGCATCGATTTCGAGGCGTAGATGCCGGCTGAAATCGGACTGATCGACGAAATGCGCCAGCAGGCGCGAATCGCCGAACTCCTGATCGTCGGGCAGGTAGTCGGCCGTGAACGTGCCGCGACCGAACGGCGAGAGATACCGGAATTCGGTGTCCAGCCGCGCGCCGCGCTTCGAATACCACGTCGGCAGGAACGTGGCGTCGTATTCGGGCGCGATGTTCCAGTACCAGGGCGCGCCGATTTCCGTGCCGCTGCGCGAGGAGGTGCCGAAGCTCGGAAACAGAAAGCCGGTCTTGCGCTGGTCGCTCACCGGAAAGGAAATGAAGGGCGTGTACAGGATCGGGACACCCTTGAAATCCAGGCGCACGTTGCGACCGGTGCCCATGCCGGCCTCCTGGCTGATGTCGATGTCCGAGGCTTTCAGGATCCAGTCGTCGTTGCCGATCGGGCAGGTGGTGTAGCGGACATCGTCCAGATTCAGTTCACCCTGCCGGTTGGCATGAATGCGCGCGGCCGAGCCGCGGGCGGGTTGCGCCGGCAGTTCGAACTGGGCGCCTTCGAAAGTGACTGAACCGTCGGGATCGAAGTCCGCGCCGCTGCCCTGGACCTTCATGCCCGGATCCGAATAGGTGACGGGACTGCGGGTCGAGAACTTCCGGGTCTGCGGATCGTAGGTGGCGTCGGAGGTCTTGATCTCGCGATGGCCCTGCCTGATGCCGACATCGCCCTTCAGGTCCCACTGTCCGTCGCGCGTGGCCTCGAAGCTGTCCATTTCGAGCTGAATGTCGGACTGCGTATCGTCCGCAGCCGCGGTCTGCGCGACCGGCGCCGATTGCAGCTTGACCGGCTCCGGGCAGTCTGCACTCATGACGGGACCGGGCACGGCCCAGGCACCCGACGCGGTCAGCATCGTCAGCGCGCGAAGGTGACGAAGAAGTGCATGGTTTGTCGTACGTGGGCCCGGCATCGTCCGCGATTATAATTACGGCGTCTCCCCAGGTTTCAGATTATTTGGGTCTGGTCGCAGCAGAGTTTCAGTGCGTCGCGTTCGCTCGTGGCCGCGCCGATCATCTGTGCAACGCGAAGTCACGAAGCAGAGGATTCATGAGCAGGTGCATCCGTGAGTAATGGCGTCGGTGTCGAGCCGTCCGATCGGCGACTCGAACAACTCAAGCAATGGCTGTCGGTATTGTTCGGATCGCGCGATTTCGCCATCGCGCCGGCTTCTGCCGATGCGAGCTTCCGCCGCTATTTCCGCGTCAGCCGCAATGGACAGACGTGGATCGCGATGGATGCGCCGCCGGAGAAGGAAAACATCGAGCCCTACATCCGCGTCGCGAACATGCTGGTCGCGGCGGGCGTCAACGCGCCGCACATCCTCGAAACCAACCTCGCCGAAGGGTTTCTGCTGAACTCGGATCTCGGCGGCCGGACGTACCTGGCCGAGATCGACGGCGGCGGCGATGCGGATCGTCTGTATCACGACGCGATGGACGCGCTGGTGCAGATCCAGGCCAACGGGCGCGAGCACGCCGTGGAACTGCCCCCATATGACGATGCGCTGCTGCGGCGTGAAATGACGCTGTTCCCCGAGTGGTTCTGCGGCACTCATCTGAAACTGACGTTCGATGCTGCGGCCAGCGCGAATCTGCAGCGCGTGTTCGATGCACTCGTGGCGGAAGCCCTGGCCCAGCCGCGGGTGTTCGTTCATCGCGACTATCACTCGCGCAATCTGATGGTGGGCGGCGGCAAGCTCGGCGCCAATCCGGGCATCCTCGATTTCCAGGATGCGGTCTACGGTCCGGTGACTTACGACCTCGTGTCCTTGTTGCGCGACTGCTATGTCGCCTGGCCCATCGAGCGCGTACATGGCTGGGTGACCCGTTTTCGCGAAGTCGCGCGAGCGGCCGGTGTCGACACGGGATCGGACCAGAAGGCGTTCCTGCGCTGGTTCGATTTCATGGGCGTGCAACGGCATCTCAAGGCCATCGGCATTTTTGCGCGCCTGTGGCATCGCGACGGCAAGCCAGGCTATCTGAATGACATTCCGCGCACGCTGAACTACGTTCGCGTCGTCAGCGGCAGCTATCCCGAACTGCAGTTCCTGCGCGAGTTCATCGATGAGCGCGTCATGCCGCAGCTGAACCAGGCCGCGTCCGCATCCCGATGAAGGCGATGATCCTGGCCGCGGGACGCGGCGAGCGCATGCGACCGCTGACCGACACGGTGCCGAAACCGCTGTTGCCGGTCGCCGGCAAGCCGCTCATGCAGTACCACATCGAGGCGCTGGCCGCGGCGGGCATCACGCAGATCGTGGTCAATCTCGCCTGGCTCGGCGGATCCATTCGCGACGCGCTGGGAGATGGTGCTCGCTTCGGTGTGCAGATTGCCTACAGCGACGAGGGCGATGCCGCACTCGAAACCGGCGGCGGGATTGTCGAGGCATTGCCCCTGCTGGGGCCGGAACCGTTCCTGGTGGTGAGCGGCGACATATGGACCGACTGCCCGCTGTCGCGCGTCGCCCGCAGCCTCGGCAGCGGTGACGCGGCTCACTTCGTGATGGTGCCCAACCCGGATTTTCATTCCCGCGGCGACTTCGCGCTCGCGGAGGGCCGTCTCGTCACCGCCGGCGAGCGGTTCACGTACGCCAACATCGGCGTTTTCCGCGGCGAATTCTTTGCGGGCTGCAGTCGCGGTCGCTTCCCGCTCGCACCGCTGATGCGCGAATGGATCGCAAAAGGCCGGGTCAGCGGCGAGTTGTATCGCGGGCGCTGGCGTAACGTCGGCACGCCGGCGCAACTGGCCGAACTGGATGCCGAGCTGACCCGCTGAGCGCTACACCTCGGCCCAGCGACGCAGCAGGTTGTGATACACGCCGGTCAGTTGCACGGCGCTGGGGTGATTGGGCGAGTCGCGGTTCAATCGCTGGATGGCCTGGTCCATGTCGAACAGGATCGTGCGCTCGGCATCGCCGCGGATCATGCTTTGAATCCAGAAGAACGAAGCGACGCGCGCGCCGCGCGTGATCGGCTGCACCTTGTGCAGGCTGCTGGCCGGATACAGGACCATGTGACCTGCGGGCAGCTTGACGCTGTGCGGCCCGTAAGTGTCTTCGACGATCAGTTCCCCGCCGTCGTATTCCTCCGGTGCCGACAGGAACAGCGTGGCCGAGAGATCCGTGCGTACGCGATGCAGTGTGCCGCGGATCTGGCGCACGGCATTGTCGACGTGGATGCCGAACGACTGTCCGCTCCCATAGCGATTGAACAGCGGCGGGAAAATCTTCAACGGCAGGGCAGCGGAAACGAACAGAGGGCTGTGTTCGAGCGCGGCGATGATCATGTCCCCGAGCTTGCGTGCGAGCGGAGTGCCTTCCGGCAGCTGCACGTTGTCCTTGGTGCGCGAAGACTGGTGTCCGGCAGTGACGCGACCATCGATCCACTCGGCGCTGTCCATCTGCTGGCGGGCGTCGGTGACCTGTTGGGCCGTCAGAACGTCTGGAATCGCGATGATCATGGTGTGCGTCTGCGAAAGATGTCGGCACTATAAATGGAAAAAAGCCCTGCCCGCGAACGGACAGGGCTTTGTCTCCGGACAAAACGATCAGAAGTTGCCGTTGATCGTCAGGATCGCATTGCGGGCCGCGCCTGGAGTGGCCCAGCCGTTGTTGCGGATGCGCTCGTAGTACTCCTTGTCGGTTGCGTTGTTGATGTTGAGCTGCAGACCGAGCTTGCGATTGAAGTCATAGCCGACCATCAGTCGATGCACGAGGTAGTCCGGCGTCTTGTAGAGCACGGCGGCGTTGTTGTTGAGATAGACCTCACCCTGGTAGGTGGCGCCATAACCGAACGTGAATCCATTCCACACATACGTGGTCCACACGCTGGCGGAATGCTTGGGAACGCTGGTCAGCGGATTGCCCTTCTGGGGATCGGCTCCCTGTCCCAGGGCGTAGTCCGAGACGCTCTGCAGCACTTCGCTGTCCAGGTACGTGTAGTTCGCGAAGATGCCCCAGGCGTTGGTGACGTTGCCTGCCGCACCGAGCGAGAGCCCATCGACGCGTGCGCGACCATCGAGCTGCTGCTCGCCGGAGGGATTGTCTGGGTTGAGCGGATCGGACACCTTGTAGTTCTGTCGATCGTTGCGGAAGACCGCGGCTGTCAACGCCAGTCGATCATCGATCAGGTCCCACTTGGTGCCCAGTTCGATATTGATCGCGGTTTCCGGATCGGCATCGCAGTTGGCATTGCCTTGCAGCTGGCCGGTGTTGCTGGTCGTCTGCACCGGCTGACACGCCCCGTTCACCGACGCCTTGGACGGCGTCTTGCTGTTGGCGTAGGAGAGATAGATCGTGCCTGCTTCCACGGGCTTGAAGGTCAGAGCCGTCCGATACGAGAAAAGGTCATCCGAGTTCTCTGCAGGCCGGCTCGCCGTGACGGCGCCGTTGGTCGCGACGCTGGTCGCATAGGTGCTGCCCTCGTTGTTTTCATAGCGCGCGCCCAGCGTCAGCCACCATTGCGGCGTGAACTTCAGCGTGTCGAACAGGTAGACGGCACGGTTGTCGAGTTCACCGTCCGTCGTGCCGGACACGATGAAGTTGACGGGGCCATTCCAGGTCGAATCCGGGTTCGCGATGCTCTTCGGCGGCAGGGGTACGCTCGTGCCATCGGCGTTGCGCAGCGAGTTGCCGGAGATCAGGTCGTAGGTCTCGTGCGTGAGCGCCAGGCCGATGACCAGGTCGTGATCGATGTAGCCGGCGCGGAAGCTCAATGTCGCGTCGGTCTGGTTGTAGAGGATGGTATTGCGGCTGTCGCGCGTATTACCCGCGGGGCCGGCCTGCGTGAAAATGCCGGGAGTGGCGCAGGCGTTGCCGTTGGACACATTGATGCCGCTCGACAGGCACCACGTTCCCTGCGGCGGCGTGACGCGCGTGAGCTGATCGATCTGCGACCAGCGGGTCAGATTGCGGATCGCGAAGCCTTCGCTGAAGTCATGATCGATGACCGACGTCAGCGAGTCGACCGTGATCTCCTGCTCGTCGAAGTTGTGAAAGCCGTAGTAGTTGCTGGAATCGGCTTCCGGCAGCGGCCCGTTGTTGTACGGGTTCTGGAAATACGGCACGCCGTAAGAAGGAATGTTGTCGTCCTTCTGATGCAGATAGCTCAGCGTGAAGCGCGTATCCGAGCCCAGGCCGAAGGCGATCGACGGCGCGATGCCCCAGCGTTTCGCTTCCTCGTAGTCGCGGCCCGGGATGTCGTTCTGATGCGCCATCACGTTCAGGCGCACCGCCGTGCCGTCGTTGATCTGGTGGTTCACGTCGCCAGTCGCGCGGACATAGCTGTCGGTGCCGCCGCTCGCGGAGAAGCGGTTGAAATCGCCCTGGCCTGCGGCTTTGCTCACCAGGTTGATCGTGCCGCCGACCGAGCCGGCGCCCGAGAACACCGAATTCGCGCCGTTGACCAGTTCCACCGCTTCGAGATTGAAGTTGTCGCTGCGGGTGTACTGGGCGCTGTCACGCACGCCATCGATCGTCATGTCGGCGTTCGCACTGAAGCCGCGCAGATTCACGCTGTCGCCGTAACCGCCGCCGCCTTCGCCGGCGCCGAAGGTGATGCCGGGCAGGGTGGTCAGCACGTCGCGCAGGCCGACGAGCGATTGCTGGTCCATCACCTCGCGATTGACGATGGTGACGGTCTGCGGCGTATCGCGCAGCAGCTCCGTGTACTTCGGCGAGGAGACCGTCTCCGGCTTGTACGACTCCTCCTCAGCGCCGACGGAAATTTTCGGCAGCTGCTGAGCGTTGGTCGTTTCGGCTGCATGGGATTGCATTGCTGCGGTCTGCAGTGTCGCGAGGATTGCGGCCGCCAGCGGCGTACGCCGCGACAGGTTCGAGATGCGCATCGAAATAAGCTCCCTGAATTATGTGATTGCAGGACAGCTGGCGATGGCTTGCCGTCACGATGCTTGCGAGAAACGCTGAGCGTTGCGACTATAAGTGAGAAACGTTCTCATTTGCAACGCGACACGCAAGCGTGCATCATTTCCCGGTCATCCCTTTGATCAAGGGTCACTCACGTGTTTGCCCAGGACCGCTCTCGTCACCTGACCGTTGCCGCGGGCATCGTGCTCGTTCATGCGGCAGCGATAGGGGCGTTGCTCTCGATCGGTCCCCGTCTCAACCTTGCATTGCCATCCAGGCCTGTCGAGGTGCGCTTCGTTGCGGTGCCGGCAACACAGAAGAAGTGGACGCCACCGGAAGTTAAGGCGGTCGTCGCCGCCATCGTTACTCCAATGCCGGATGTGCCATTGATCGAAATCCCGGTTGCGGCGCCCTCCGAGAGAGCAATTACGGTTCCGGTAAGAGCCGCGGTCGCACCGGCAGCCGCCGATGCCGGTGCGCCGAGGCTGATCTCCAGCGTCGAATATCTGCGTGAACCGGTGCCGCGCTATCCGCCCAAGTCGCGCAAGCTCAGAGAGCAGGGCATGGTCGTGCTGCGGGTGCTGATCGATGAGCGGGGCACTGCGTGCAGTATCGAAGTCGAAACCTCCAGCGGGTTTGCCCGTCTCGATCATGCAGCGCGCGAAGCAGTGGAGCGGGCCGCGTTCCGGCCCTATGTCGAGGATGGTTCGCCGCGGCGCGCTTTTGTGCTTATTCCAATAGAGTTTTCGCTCAACCGCAGTTCCGTTTGATCGGTCATCGGTGTCGCGACGGGCGGCATGGCGCAGTGCGGCAGCACCGTCCTGCGGACGTGTGCAGATCCGTCGAGTGGAACAAATTCCTGCGATGTCCTGTCTACGTGGACAGTCGAAACGGCGTGGGTCGTTGAGAGGTCAGCAGCAGGCGCGCTGTCCTGAGTCTTCGGCAAATTCGCAGTTTGTGGCTTTTTTCAAAGCGACTCGAACGGCTGTCTTTCCAAAGCAGTGCGCTCGAAATTCAGCGCCTGTGCGCTCGAAATTTTCGGTACTGGTTCCTTCTCAGGAGTGCTTGCCTTCCTAACGGAAACTTTATACCTTGCGCGGCGTTCTGCGGTCTGCGTGGACTGTAATGTCAATTCCGTTAATGGAATCCCAGACGTTACGTCGATCCGTTCGGCCCTGGGAACGGGGATGTATGCGCAAGACGCATACTCGGGCGATACCAAAGATCACGGTTACGCATTTAGAAGCGCGGGGCTGTTTCAGACCCCGTTTTAATCCGAGCGGCACAGCATGGCCTACGCACCAGCAGCATCGTCATCCTTTCTCACGCGACGCGGGATTGTCTTTCTCCTGATCGTGGGGCTGCACGCACTGTTCTTCTGGCTACTTGCCAGTGGCATGTCCCACCGCGTGATCGATGCTGTTCTCGGTCCCATCGAAACCCGAATGATCGAAGACGCGCCGAAGCCGAAGGACGAGCCTCCGCCTCCGCCGCCGAAGATCGAAACTCCGCCTCCGTTCGTACCGCCGCCCGAAGTGGCGATCGAAATTCCAAGTGAAGCGCCGCCGCCCACTGCAATCCGCACGGTCACGAATACGGCGCCAGTCTCGCAGCCGCCGCCGCAGCCCGCTCCGGTTGCCGTAGCGCGCACTGCGCCGAAATCAGATCCTCGCCGTCCGCTGACGCAGCCGGAATATCCACCGTCTTCGCGTCGTGCGGGCGAAACCGGCACCGTCGTTCTCGAGGTGTATGTCATGGAGAACGGTCGGGCCGGCGACGTCAGGGTGAAGCAGTCCAGCGGCTTCCCCAAGCTCGACGAAGCCGCGGTGCGCGAGGTCAAGCGATCGTGGCGTCTGGTGCCCGGAACCGAAAATGGCAAGCCTGTTCCCATGTGGGGACAGTTCGCCGTCACGTTCAAGCTCACGGATTGACGCACGGCATAAGTTCAACGATTCCCAACTCTCAACTCTCAGGTCACAGGCTTTTCAAGTAGAGGACATTGTTCCATGGCTCCAGAAACACCCACCCAGGTCGCAGAAAATCCCTTTGGCCTTGAGGCGTTCTACAGGCAGCTCGATGCCGTCGGCACCGGCGTGTTGTACCTCCTGGTCATCATGTCGCTGGCTTCCTGGTACGTCATCCTCACCAAGCTGTGGGACCAGCGTCGTCTTCGCAAGGACTACGTTGAAGTGCACAAAGGTTTCTGGACCGCCGGCAACCTGCGTGACGGCATCAGCAAGCTCAGCAAGGAAAACGCATTCAAGATGGTTGCCGAGGACGGCGTCCGCGCTGCCCAGCACCATGAAGGCCGTCTGACGGATCAGATCCCGCTGCACGAATGGATCACGGTGTCGCTGTACCGCTCTGTCGACAGCATCACCAGCCGCATGACCAATGGCCTGTCGCTCCTCGCGACGGTCGGTTCGACCGCGCCGTTCGTCGGTCTGTTCGGCACGGTGTGGGGCATCTACAACGCCCTGATCTCGATCAGCCTCGCCGGTCAGGCCAGCCTGGACAAGATCGCCGGCCCGATCGGCGAAGCGCTGATCATGACCGCGCTCGGTCTGTTCGTCGCCGTTCCGGCCGTCATGGGTTACAACTGGCTGCTGCGTCGCAACAAGGACATCACCGAGAAGCTGAAGTACTTCACCGCCGATCTGCACTCCTACCTGGTGAGCGGTGCGCGCGTTGAAGGTCAGGCTACTGGCGCTGCTCGTCCTGCCGCTGGCGCGCCCGCCGGCGCTGCCGCTCGCAAGTAACGCTCTACTGTCTTCCGGAGCTGACTAATGAGCAGTGCATTTACGGAGCTGAATACGCACGTCGACGAAGACGAGCGTCCGATGAACGAGATCAACACGACGCCGCTGGTCGACGTCATGTTGGTTCTCCTCATCGTGTTCATGATCACGATTCCCGTGATCACGCAGACCGTTCCGCTCGAGTTGCCGCAGGTGCATAACGTGCCGACGCAGACGAAGCCGGAGAACATCAGCATCTCGGTGAACCGGGAAGGCCAGGTGTTCTGGAACGCGGCCCTGGTCGCTGATAACGCCGCTCTGCTGAACCGGATGAAGGAAGTGGCGGTCATCAAGCCTCAACCTGAAGTGCACGTTCGCGCCGACCAACGTACCAAGTACGAGCACGTTGGCCGCGTGATCCTCGACGCACAGCGGGCGGGAATCATGAAGGTCGGCTTCATTACAGAACCGGATGCCGGCGGTCGTTGATCCGCCGTTCCAACAGAGACTGAGGTAACGACCATGGCAATGAGTGTAGGCGGCGGCGGTGAAGGCGAGCCGATGATGGAAATCAACACGACGCCGTTGATCGACGTCATGTTGGTGCTCCTGATCATGTTCATCATCACCCTGCCGGTGATGACGCACGCGGTGAAGCTGGACATGCCGCGAGCGAGCAGTCTTCCGCCCCCCGACGAGGTGATCGAGCCGGTCCGTCTCGATATCGACTGGGACGGTTCGATCATCTGGAACGGTTCGCTGGTGCAGCTGAGCACGCTGGAAAGCTATTTCCAGGTCGAAGCGCGCAAGAGCCCGCAGCCTGAGTTGCACGTACGACCCGATCGTCGCGCAGACTACGATACGGTTGCCAAGGTACTGGCTCTGGCGCAGCGAAGTGGAATGCAGCGCATCGGCTTCGTCGGCAACGAACAATTTCTGGATTAACGTTGCCAGACTTTCTCCGACGGGGTGAACTTCTTCACCCCGTCGTTCGTTTCAGGGCCTGTTAAGCATCGAATCGCGAGCATGAACTCGCGATATCAGTTCGCCAGATTCAGATTTTTGGGAAGTGCTATGACCCGAGTAAGAAGCATTGCGGCTGCGATCAGCGTAGCGATCGGTATGGTCTCCGCGGTTGCCGTCATCACCCCGACGGTGGTCCAGGCTGCCGAACCAGCGAAGCCCAAACTGCGCAAGGAAGTGGCTACGCCGCTGGCCGCTGCACAGAAGGCGATGGCCGCAAAACAATGGGACACCGCGCTGGGCGAGATCAAGAAGGCGCAGGCCGTCTCGGGCAAGACTCCCGCCGAGGACTATCAGATCGATGAGTTTCTCGGCTACATCCTCGTTCAGCAGAAGAAGTACGGCCAGGCCGCGCCGGTATTCGAGCGCATGCTGAATTCCGGTCTGGTTCCTGCCGATCAGGTCGACGACCGCACCAAGGCCGTGGCCCAGATGTATTTCCAGGAAAAGCAGTACAGCAAGTCTGCCGAGTGGGCCAAGAAATGGCTCGCCAAGAACCCGAATTCCGAAGACGTGGCCGTGCTGCTTGGTCAGGCGAACTACCTGCTCGAAGACTACAAGGGCGCGGCGAGCGTCATGAACGGTGTCGTGTCGCACGCCGAAAAGAACGGCCAGGTGCCCAAGGAAAACTACATCCAGATCGTGCTGAGCTCGCAGTTCAAGCTCGACAACAAGGATGGCGTGGCGGACGCATTGAAAAAGATGGTCCGTTACTACCCGAAACCCGAATACTGGGAAAACCTCACCGACATCTATCGTCGCAAGCAGAACAGTGATCGCGTGGCGCTGGGCTTCTATCGCCTGATGAGCGACGTCGGCGTCCTGAAGGACAAGGGCGACTACATGGAGATGTCGCAGCTCGCGATCGAGGCGGGCGTTCCTGGCGAGGCCGAGCAGACCATGCAGAAGGGCATGGACAACGGCACGCTCAAGAGCGACGACAAGACCGAACAGGGCCGCTATACGCGCCTCTATGATTTAGCCAAGAAACAGGCTGCCTCCGACCGCGCATCCCTGGCCCAGCAGGCCAAGGACGCGGAGAAGGCGACGCAGGGACAGGCCAGCGTCGGCCTGGGCCAGGCGTATCTGAGCTACGGCATGTACGACGAAGCCATTGCTTCGCTGCAGGCGGGCATCAAGAAGGGCGGCGTGACCGATATCGATGAGGCCCAGATCAGCCTCGGACTGGCGCAGTTGAAGAAGGGTCAGAAGGACGCAGCCCGTCAGAGCTTCAAGGCCGTGAAGCAGGACGGCAAGTGGGCTGATCTCGCCAACCTCTGGACGCTGCGCACATATCAATAACCCGGCCTGAAACCGCGGTGATGAAAGGCCCGGCTCTGCCGGGCTTTTCATTTGGGAACCCCGCTGCCGGCCGGTAGAATGCCGCAGCAAGACAAGGGTTCGATCCAATACGTGAGTCAGTTCAAAGGCATCCCGATCATCCCCTCGGCCGACGGCCGGCCTGCTGCAATGACCCGCAGCGGCGAGAAATACCGTACCCCGCAGGGTTTTTCTGCCATCAAGGACGGTATCAAGGCGACTGCCGGAGCGGATCCCCTGATGCTCGGACGCAAGCCCCAGTGGTTGCGCGCACCGATGCCGGCAGGTTCGAAGTTCGACGACGTGCGGGCTCTGGTGAAGGAGCATCGCCTCGCCACGGTGTGCGAGGAGGCCAAGTGTCCGAACATCGGCGAATGCTGGAATGCCGGCACGGCCACGATCATGTTGATGGGCGCGGTATGTACGCGTGCCTGCCGATTCTGTTCGGTGGATACGGGCAATCCGCGCGGCTGGCTCGATCAGGATGAACCGCGCAACAGCGCCCGCACCGTCGAGCTGATGAAGTTGAAGTACGTCGTGCTGACCTCGGTCAATCGCGACGATCTCGACGATGGCGGTGCGGCGCATTTCGCAGCCTGCGTGCGCGAGATCAAGCGCGTGAATCCTGCGACTGCAGTCGAAGCCCTCACGCCGGACTTTCAGGGCAATCTCACCGACGTGGAAACCGTCGTCGGCAGCGGGCTGGAGGTATTTGCGCAGAACGTCGAAACCGTCCGGCGTCTCACGCACCCCGTGCGCGATCCGCGAGCGAGCTACGAACAGACGCTTCGAGTGCTCGGACATGCCAAGACATATCGCCCCGACGTCCTCGCCAAGACGAGTCTGATGCTGGGGCTCGGCGAAACGGACGCCGAGATCGCCGAGTCCATGGATGACATCCGCGCCGCGGGCGTCGACATTCTCACGCTCGGACAATATCTGCGTCCGACGCCGAATCACCTGCCGATCGAGCGCTGGGTGACACCCGAGGAGTTCGAGCGCTATCGCGGGTGGGCCCTGTCGAAAGGATTCCTGGAATGCGTTTCCGGGCCGCTGGTGCGTTCGAGCTACCGCGCCGAGCGCGCGCTCGAACGCAACAATGCCGGTCTCGGCGCACGACCGAAGACGCAAGCCGGCGGCTGACCCGTCGCGCCGCATGTCATGAGATCCGGTGCCGCGTCCAGCCATCCTGCAGCCGGCCGCGCAGCGATGAGATGGCTCGGGCGGGTCGAATACGAGCCCACCTGGCGCGCGATGCAGTCCTTCACGGACACGCGCTCATCGGCCGATGCCGATCAGATCTGGTTCCTCGAACATCCACCCGTCTTCACGCTGGGCATGAATGGCAGGCACGAGCACGTGCTCGCGCCCGGCGATATTCCTGTGGTGCAGATCGACCGCGGCGGTCAGGTGACGTACCACGGTCCCGGACAGCTCGTGGTCTATCCCCTGATCGATGTCAGAAGACTCGGCATCGGCGTGCGCGAACTGGTGGTTGCACTCGAAAATGCCGTGATCGCATTTTGCGCAGAGCGGAACATTGCTGCCGCCGGTCGGCGCGATGCGCCGGGCGTGTATGTCAACGAACGCAAACTCGCCAGCATCGGCCTGCGTATCCGTCGCGGCTGCAGCTATCATGGTCTCGCGCTGAACGTGTCCATGGATCTGGCTCCGTTCCGGCGCATCAATCCCTGCGGATATGCGGGCCTCGAGGTCACGGATCTCGAAGCGCAGGGTGTGAAGGTCGGTGTGCCGGAGGCGGCCCGCGGCCTTGCGCCGCATCTGTTGCGTGAACTGCGCCTGCCGGACACACCGAACTGGATGTGATGGCGGGCCGGTTCGCGACGTCGATCCACACAAGCAGTCGAGTATCGTCATGCGTGCAGTCGTTCTTCGCAGCTACGGACCTCCTCCCCAGATCGGCGTCGAAGATCTGCCGGCCCCGCAACTGAAGCCGGGACATGTCCGGCTCAAGGTTCACGCCGTCGGCTTCGGATTTCCCGATGCATTGCAGGTTGCCGGGAAATACCAGATCAAACCCGACGTGCCATTCACGCCCGGCAACGAAACTGCCGGTGTGGTCACCGAGGTCGCCCCGGACATCCTGCACATCGAGCCCGGCGCACGCGTGCTGGCCATGGCAGGAACCGGCGGGCTGGCGGAGGAATGCGTCGTCAGTGCGGCGAGCCTGATCCCGCTGCCGGATTCGATGTCCATGAGCGCCGCAGCCGGTTTCCTCGTCAATTACGGCACCACGTATCACGCGTTGGTACAGCGAGCGAACCTGAAGGCCGGCGAAACGCTGCTGGTGCTGGGCGCCGCGGGCGGTGTCGGCATCACGGCCATCGAGATCGGCAAGGCGCTTGGCGCGCGCGTGCTGGCGGCGGCGAGTTCTGAAGAGAAGCTTGCATTGGCCAAAGCGCACGGCGCCGATGCGGTGTTCGACTACACGAAGGACACCATCAAGTCGAAGGTCATGGAGTTCACCGCTGATCGCGGCATCGACGTCGTCTACGATCCGGTCGGCGCCGACTACGCCGAACAATGCGTGCGCAGCATGGCGTGGAACGGCCGCTACCTGGTGATCGGATTCGCGGGCGGCAAGATCCCGGCGGTTCCTCTGAATCTCGCCCTGCTCAAGGGCTGCTCACTGGTCGGCGTATTCTGGGGCGCGCACACGCGTCGCGAGCCGGAGGTTCACGCGGCCAATCTGAAGGCGCTGTTCCAGCTCTTCGAAGAAGGCCGGATCAAGCCACACATCACCGAGATGAACGGACTCGACAGCTTCACGCAGGCGCTCGACGTGCTGAACGGGCGACGCTCGACCGGCAAGGTCGTCATCCGCGTCGCGTCGGACGACTGAAGAAGAAAGAATTTCACACGGAGATCACGGAGGGCACGGAGGTCGGAGAAGAGAAGAAAAATTTCCACGGGGGACACGGGGAGCACGGGGTTCGGAACAGAAAATTTCTTATCCCCGTGCTCCCCGTGTTCCCATTCCTCCCCGTGGAAATTTCTTCTTCCGATCTCCGTGGCCTCCGTGAACTCCGTGTGAAATCCGAACTCCGAACTCCGGATTCCGCACTCACAACGCCACCAGCACCCGCTCGCAGGACGTGAGTTCGCGATAGATGGCATCCAGCTGGGCCTTGCTCTGTGCGTGGATCGTGCAGGTGAGGCTCAGGTAATTCCCGTCCTTGCTGGGGCGCTCCACGATTTTGTCCGGCGGCACCGGGCCCGCGTGCTTCTGGATGATGCCGACTACGAGGCTGCGAAAATCGTCGCTGCGTTTTCCCATCACCTTGAGAGGGAAATCGCAGGGGAATTCGAACAGGGTGTCTATTGCATCCGACATGGGCGGTTCACCTAAAGTGCAGGAGTGCCGGCAAGTCGCTGGCGCATCTGCCCGAATGCCGCGCTGACCTTGTGCCATAGCGGACCGGGTTTGCCGCTGCCGACTGGTCGACCATCGATGCGGGTGACGGGCAGCACATCGCGGGTCGCCGAAGCGATCCAGACTTCATCGGCGGACGACAGCTCATCGACGGCGATGCTGCGGATTTCGATGGGGATCATGCCGGTCGCCAGTTCCAGGGCCGTATCGCGAGTCGTGCCGGGCAGGATGCGGTGACTGTTGGCCGGCGTTACCAGCACGCCGTCGCGCACGATGAACACGCTGGTGGAAGAACCTTCGAGCACTTCGCCATCGCGAACGATCAGTGCTTCCTGCGCGCCGGCATCGATGGCTTGCTGTTTCATCAGCACGTTCGCCAGCAGGGCAGTGCTCTTGATGTCGCAGCGGCCCCAGCGAAAATCCTCGACCGTCATGGCGCTCAAGCCCTTTTCCAGCTGTTCGGCAGTGAACACCGGCAGCAGCGAAGCCAGCGCGAACACCGTGGGGCGGACATTCGCCGGAAACTCGTGACTGCGTCCGAATTCCGTGCCGCGCGTCACCTGCACGTACAGATACATGTTCCTGCCGCCATTGCGCTCGATCAGCTGTTCGAGCAGCACCAGCCATTCTTCGTGCGAGTGGGGCGATGCCATGCGGATCTCGCGCAGACTGCGTGCCAGCCGGTCGAAGTGCTCGCGGAAACGGAACATGCGGCCATCGAAAACCGGCAACACCTCGTACACGCTGTCGCCGAACAGGAAGCCGCGGTCGAGCGGCGAAATGCGTGCCTCCTGCAGCGCCAGGAATTCTCCGTTGAGATAGCAGACGGGGAAGGGCATGGAGGCTGCCTGACGGACTATTTCAGCCAGAGTTTCATGTCGTCGATCATGCGCCCGAAGAAGCCGGCTTCCTTCACTTCCGCCAGCGGATGCAATGCATACGTGCCGATCGGCTGACCGTTCTGCAGGATGCGCAACTTGCCGACGGTGCGCGATGGCGACAGCGGCGCCAGCAGCGGATCGGGAATGTCCGCCGCAGCGCTGAGCGTGTTTTCCTGGCCGCGCGGGAAGGTGACGTACACGTCTTCGATCACGCCCATGCTGGCTTCTTCGGCTTCCCCCTTCCAGACCCGCGCGGAAACGACGGTTTCGCCGGTTGCGAACAGGCGCCGCGTTTCGAAGAAGCGGAAGCCGTAGTTCAGCAATGCGGCGCTGGCGTCTTCGCGCGCCCGCATGCTCGATGTGCCCATGACGACGGAGACCAGGCGCATGCGTTCGCGCTTGGCTGAAGACACCAGGCAGTAGCCTGCGCTCTCGGTGTGACCTGTCTTCAGGCCGTCGACCGTCGGGTCGCGGTCCAGCAGGCCATTGCGATTGGGCTGCGTGATGTTGTTCCAGGTGAACTTACGCTGCGAGTACCACTTGTAGTACTCGGGATAGTCGCGGATCAGCGCCGCCGAGAGCAGGCCGATGTCGCGCGCCGTGGTGTAGTGCTCCGGATGCGGCATGCCCGGCGAGTTTTCGAAATGCGTGGCCGACATGCCGAGCTTCTGCGCGTACTGGTTCATGAGATCGACGAACACCGGTTCGCTGCCGGCGACGTGCTCCGCCAGCGCAACGGTGGCGTCGTTGCCCGATTGCACGATCATGCCCTGGATGAGGTCCTCGACACTGACCTGCGTGCCCACGTTCACGAACATGCGCGAACCTTCCTGCGCACGCGCATGCGGGCTGATCGTGACCAGGTCGGCCAGCTTGATGCGGCCATCTTTCAGCGCATGGAATACCGCATACGCGCTCATCAGCTTGGTGAGGCTGGCGGGTTCGAGCCGCTCGTTCTCGTTGCTCGCGGTGAGCACCTGGCCGCTCACGAAATCCATGAGGTAGTAGGCGCGCGCCTGGATCTGCGGCGCCGCGGGGATGGGGGGCGGCGCAGTTTCGCCGGATTGCTGCGCGATGACGTTCGGAATCGGCGCGGGAACGCTGGCAGTGGCGGTGGGCGCGGAGGAATCCGAGCATGCTCCGACGAGCAGACCCGAAGCGGCAATCAAAGCGGCGAGAAGCCTGTGGCGGAGGCGTTCGGACATCGACATCACCATTTTCGACGAAGCGGAGGCAGGCCGGATTCTAACGAGCAGTGCTGCGGGAATGTAGACGAATCCAGGCGGAAATGTGGCGGATCGGGGCAGCGGACCTGCCGGCGATCCGCTCAGTCGAGCGCGAGTTGCGCATCGGCAATACCCAGGGATTTCAGCCGTGCGAGCACCCGATCGAACTCCGGCACGCTGGGAATGGGGCCGATGCGTACGCGGTACATCGGCTTGCCGTTGATTTCATCCGCCCGCACGAATCCCTTGCTGATGCCTTTCGAGCGAAGCTGCGCCAGCAGGTTCGCTGCATTGCTCTCCGCGCTGAAAGCGCCCGCCTGTACATACAGGGCCGTGGCGGGTGCGGACTCTTCCTGAACGTCCGCGACGGGCGTCAGCTCGCGGACTTCGACGAACGTCGTGCCCTCGCGCAGCATGTCCAGTTTGGCGGCGGCCGTGTAGGACAGGTCGATGATGCGGCTGTCCTTGAACGGTCCGCGATCGTTGACGCGCACGACGACGCTGCGGCCGTTCTTCAGATTCGTCACCTGCACGTACGTCGGCAGTGGCAAGGTCTTGTGCGCTGCCGTCATCGCGTACATGTCGTAGGGCTCGCCATTGGAGGTGCGCGCTTCGTGGAAGCCCGGGCCGTACCACGAGGCCACGCCGCGCTCGTGATAGCCATCGGCGGTCGCGAGCACGAAGTAGCGTTTGCCGAGGACGTTGTAGAACGGCGGATTGCCTCTCGCCGAGCGCGGCTCGGGCCTGGGAACGGCGTCCGGAATGGCCTCGATGTCTTTCGGCGGCGGCAGCGTGGGCGGCGGTATCGGAACGTGCGTCGGTTCGCTGGGAGCACGCGGCGCGGGGCGCGGCGCCGGCGTCGTGCAGCCGGCGAGAATCACGGCGATTGCAACCAGGGCCGCTGCAATGCGCAGCGCTGCGTGACAGCCGGTCGGTCGTGATGGATCGCAGCCGCTCTGTGCCGGCGCGAGATGCATCAGCGCGATGCTCCCGCGACGGCTTCGCCGAGGTCGTGCACCGCCATCGAGTACATGGTGCTGCGGTTGTAGCGGGTGATGACGTAGAAATTGTTGAAGCCGACGCGGTAGACGGGACCGTCCTTGCCCTGCGCGATGACGAGCATGGCGGGCGCGTCGTCGGGCATGCGTGTCTCGAATCTGGCTCCCTTGGTCCGCAGCGACTGCACGGTTTCGTTCAGTTCGATCCGGCCGGCGCTGAAGCGATCGATGTCCTCGGCCGCCACGGCGGCCTCGACGACGACTTCTTCGTTCTGTCGCCAGCCGAAGGCGCGCAGATAGTTGGCGACGCTGCCGACGATGTCGTCCCAGCTGGACCACAGGTCGCGACGACCGTCGTCATCGGCGTCGATCGCGTACTTGCGATAGCTGCTCGAGATGAATTGCGGCGAGCCCATCGCACCGGCATACGATCCGAGCGCGGTGAGCGGATCCACGGCTTCTTCGCGCGTGAGCAGCAGGAACTGCTGCAGTTCGCTGCGAAAGAACTCGCCGCGCGGCGGGTAGTCGAACGCCAGCGTCGTCAATGCGTCGATGACCCGGAACCTGCCCGTGATCCTGCCGTACGAGGTCTCCACGCCGAGGATGCCGAGCACCGTGTTGGCGAGCTGTGCGTCGCCGATCGCTTTCAATCGTTCCGGATGCTCGTCGCGAAAGCGGACGCCGTATTGGATCCGCTGTGGGTTCAGGAACTGCAGGCGGTACTCGTGCCAGGGCACGACGCGCTCGGCCGGCCGGCTGATGGCATCGAGGATGTTCTGCTTGGTCTCGGCCTTCGACAGCAGCCGGGTCAGCGCGTCCGGATCGAATTCGTAGTCGCGCTGCATCTCCGCGATGAACTCGCGGACTTCGCTGCGACTGGTGTCGACGGCGAGAGCGGGGCTGCTCAGTGTGATGCAGGCAAGCAGGGCAGTGGCTGTAGGCGGCTGAGTCACGTCGTTGGGACACCGCAGTAGAACAAAGGTTGCAGTCTCATCGACCCACGAGTTTCCGCTTCGCGCACAACGACATGAGGATACCGAAGCCGGCCATGAGGGTCACCATCGAGGTACCGCCGTAGCTGATCAGCGGCAGCGGCACGCCCACGACGGGCAGCAGGCCCGTGACCATGCCCGTGTTGACGAAGACGTACACGGCGAATGTGAGTGCCAGGCTGCCGGAGGCGAGCCGGGAGAACGTGTCCTGCGATTCCGCCGCGAGATAGAGCGCGCGGCCGATGACGAACAGATACAGCGCGATCACGGTGACGAGGCCGATGAGTCCCCACTCCTCGCCGATCACGGCGAAGATGAAGTCCGTGGAACTCTCGGGCAGGAACTCCAGCTGCGCCTGGCTGCCGTTGAGATAGCCCTTGCCGAAGACTCCGCCGGAGCCGATGGCGATCTGCGACTGGATGATGTGGTAGCCCGAACCGAGCGGATCGGTCTGCGGATCGAGGAACGTCAGCACGCGCTGGCGCTGATAGTCGTGCAGCAGGTATTCCCACGCGACGTATACCGTCGGGATCAGCATCGCAATCACACCCGCGATCAGCTTTCCCGAAAGGCCCGCGAGCAGGATCACCATGCCGCCCGCGGCGGCGACGAGCAGCGACGTGCCCAGGTCCGGCTGTTCGGCAATGATGATCGTCGGAATGAGGATGGCCGCGGCGACGACGATCACCGACGTGAAACTCGGCGGCAGCGGTCGATCATTGAGATACCACGCGCACGCGAGCGGCACGGCGATCTTCATGATCTCCGAAGGCTGGAAGCGGATGAAACCCAGGTCGAGCCAGCGCTGCGCGCCCATCGCGATGTGACCCGTCGTCATCACGATCAGCAGCAGCGTGAGTCCGAGGCCGTAGACCCACGGCGTCGCGCCGCGGATCAGTCGCGGCGGAATCTGCGCGAGCATGATCATCGCCAGCATGGCCAGAATGAAGCGCGCGACCTGGGCTTCGAGCATGCCGAGACTGCGCCCCGAGGCGCTGAAGCCGACGATGATGCCGATGCCGGCGAGCAGCGACAGGGCGATGAAGAGCGGGCCGTCGAGATGCAGCGCGAGCAGCAGCCGCGCCGATCCGGTCAGGGTGCGCTGCGTTCGCGAGGAGTCGAGTGAGCCGATGTCCATGAGCGTCGTTGCCGGATCAGTCTGTACGGGCCGGAGCGGGCGGCGGTGTCGTTCGCGGTGCAGCGCGCTGGGCCGCCGCGGCGGCTGCGGCCTTGCGCTTCGCTTCCTGTTCTTCCCATTGCTCCGGCGTGAGCAGATAGGAATCGATGATGCGTCGCGCGATGGGACCTGCAAATGCGCCGCCGCCGCCGGGCGCATTCTCCACGACGACGGCCACCGCGATCTTCGGCATCGGTGCGTCGGCGGGCGCGAACGCGATGAACAGCGCGTGGTCGCGCAGGTGCACATCGAGTTCGTGTGCCTTGCGGACGCGCTGGTTCGATGCGGCCTTGAAGACCTGTGCCGTGCCGCTCTTGCCGGCGAGGAGGTACGGCAGATTCACGCTCAGCGCCCGCGCGGTGCCGTAAGGCGCATTGGTGACGTCGATCATCCCCTTGATCGCGATGTCCCAGGCATGCGGATCGGACGTCCTGGCGGCAGGCAGGGGCACTGGCGGCAGCTTGCGGACCTCGCCGGTTTTCACGTCGCGAATGGCGCTGACGAGCCGCGGCTGGAATCGCTGGCCGCGGGCCGCGATGATCGCAGCGAAGTGCGCAATCTGCAGCGGCGTCGCCGACATGTAGCCCTGGCCGATGCCGACGCTGATGGTATCGCCGGGGTACCACACCTTCATCTCGGCCTGGCGGAAGTTGTTCCGCTTCCATTGCGTCGACGGCAGGATCCCGGTCTTCTCGCCGGGAATGTCGATGCCGGTCGGCGATCCCATGCCGAACTGCGCCAGGTAGTCGTGAATGTGATCGATGCCGAGCAGGTTGGCCATGTCGTAGAAGTAGACGTCGCATGAAGTCGCGATCGCCTTCTCCATGTTCACCGTGCCGTGACCGCCCTTGTCGAAGTTCCAGTCGCGCCACGGCCGGCTGACCCGCGGCAGCCGGAAGAGGCCGCGGCAGTACTCGGTGTGTTCGGGCGTCACGACGCCGTATTCCAGTGCGGCGAGCGCCATCAGCGGTTTCACCGTCGAGCCGGGCGGATAGACGCCGCGCAGCGCCCGGTCGTACATCGGCCGTTCCGGATCGTCGGTGAGCGCGACGTACTGGGCGCGGCTGAGTCCGCGCGCAAACAGATTCGGATCGAAGGCCGGCGTGCTGACGAATGCGAGGACGTCGCCGTTGGCCGGATCGATGGCGACCGCCGAGGCGCGCTGTCCGCGCAGCGATTCTTCGGCGATCTGCTGCACGTGCTGATCGATGGTGAGGAACAGATCGTTGCCGGCGACCGGTTCCTTGCGCACCAGGTCCACCTTCGATCGCCCGATGCGTTCGACCGTGCGGCCCTGGGCATTGACCAGCAGCTGCTGCAGGCCCGTCGTGCCGTGCAGTTCCTTTTCGTACTGCTTCTCGACGCCGTTCTTGCCGGTGAGGGTCGAGCCGGCGTAGTCGTCGATGTTCAGCGATTTCTTGTCGTCCTCGCTGATGGCGCCCACGTAGCCGATGGCATGGACGCTGCTTTCGCCGAGCGGATAGAAACGGGTCAGTCGCGGCGTGATGTCGACGCCGGGATAGTCGTAACGGCGCGCGGCGAACCGGGCCAGTTCTTCCTCGTTCATCTGCAGCTTGATCGGCACCGCATCGAAGATGCGCCGGCCGCGGATGTCTTTCTTGAGCGCGGGAATGTCGTCGGGATCGATCAGGCCGATATCGGCGAGCCCCTGCAGCGTCGCATCCAGGTCGGGCACCTGTTCGCGACGCAGTTCGAGCTGGTAGGAGGGCGCGTTGGTGGCGAGCGGCACGCCATTGCGATCCAGGATCAGGCCGCGGTTCGGCGGAATCGGCTCGACCTTGATGCGATTGCCCTGCGACAGATCGACGAAGTAGTCGTACTTGACGATCTGCAGCCATACCAGGCGGGCGATCACGGCGCAGATCGCCAGCGCAATCAGGATCGACGCGGCAATGGCGCGCTGGTCGAACAGCCGCTGTTCGGCGTGGTGATCCTTGATGCGGACGGAGCGGGACATGGGGAGGGGCGACAGGCTTACAGGCTACGGGCGACAGGCTGCTGGCCAGAATGAGAGCCGGAGATACGGAGCCGTTCTGACTGTGGCCTGTGGCCTGTCGCCATGCTCATCTTCTCGCCCTGTTCCAAGTATCCAGCACCGCAACGAGCAGCGGCCACAGCAGCGTGCCGGTGATGACGGGCACCCAGCGCATCCAGCCGGTGACGGCCGGGCCGATGATGCCGTCGATCCAGAACACCACGAACTCGTACAGCGCCAGCAACATGAAGACGGTCAGCGTCTGGTGGTAGATCGGGAAGATGCGCATGCGCAGCTGGAACTTGTGCGTCAGGTACGCGATCAGCAGGTACGCGACCGCGTGCTGGCCGAACAGCGGGCCTTTCACGACGTCGATGGCGAACCCGCACATCCACGCGAACATGAGTCCGGCGATGCGCGGCGCGCTCAGCGACCAGTAGATGACGAGCAGCAGCAGCAGCGGCGGCTTCGCCTGGTTCATGACGTCGGGAAGCGGTGCGATGGCGAAGATCAGCGCCAGCAGCGTCGTGATCGTAATGCGCAGTCCGCTCGAGCCGCCGTCAGCCATGAAGGCGATCTCCGTGAACGAAGGCCAGGGCCGTGCTGTGCATCATGGGGGCGGCGGAGTGGTGGGTTCGTCGGATGCTTCGGGAGCGGACGTCGGTTCCGTCGTTGCAGGCGAGGCCGTCGTGGGCGGAGGACTTGCCGGTGCAGTGGACGGCGCGGGCCTTGCCGGTTTGACCGCGGGTGCGGGAGGTGCCGGCTGCGTCGAGGGATCGACCCACAGCAGCAGCACTTCACGAGCGCGGTCCAGCTGTGCGAGCGGACGCGCCTCGACGACGGCGAAGGTTGCCGATGGATCGCGTTCGACCTTCGTAATCGTGGCGACGGGATAGCCCGCCGGAAAGATGCCATCGAGGCCGGAGGAGACCAGCAGGTCATCCGGTTTCACGTCGGATTCGATCGTGAGGAACGGCAGGTTCAGGCGATGGATGTCGCCGGTGCCGACCGCGATCGAGCGGATGCCGTTGCGGTTCACCTGCACGGGCGTCGCGTGTTCGTTGTCGCTGATCAGGATGATTTCGGCGCCGATTTCATCGACCCGCGTGACCTGGCCGACGATGCCGAACGCATCGAGCACCGGCTGGCCCTTGAAGACGCCATCCTGACTGCCCTTGTTGATGCGGACGCGATGCCGGTAGGGATCGACGTCGACCCGCACGATCTCGGCGATCAGCGTGCGTTCGCCCATGCCCTGCGAGGCATTGCGGATCGCACGCAGGCGGCGGTTCTCCTCGGTCAGCGCATCGAAGCGCAGCAGCTTCACGCGTGCGGTACGCAGTTCATCGTTGAGCTGGGCATTCTCGGTACGCAGGCGGCTGCGATCGGAGAAGCTGCCGGTGAGCCAGCCCCAGAACTGTCCCGGCACCTGCACGACGACGTACAGCGGATTCACCGCGGTCTGCAGCCAGGAACGCGTCACTTCCATGTAGCCGCCGCGATGGTCGGCCACCATCAGCGCGATGGACGCGATGGCGAGGAAAAAGAAGCGGGCCCCCAGCGCGGGTCCGTGGCCGATGATCGGACGACTGTCGGAGCTGAGGGTGACCACGGAAGAGGGCCGCTGGGCGCTGGGCTACTGGCTGCTGGCCAGAGAAGAAGGAAGCAGGACGGTGGCGAGGAAATGCCCTGCGGGTTGAATCACGCGGAGTAGTGAATGTCCGGCGATCATTCCAGATTGAACAGGGCCGGGCCGTGCTCGTCGATGAGTT
Organism: Povalibacter sp.; assembly: GCF_036735925.1. NCBI lineage: Bacteria > Pseudomonadati > Pseudomonadota > Gammaproteobacteria > Steroidobacterales > Steroidobacteraceae > Povalibacter > Povalibacter sp. The sequence goes on along the minus strand of NZ_DAINNK010000018.1, from coordinate 1,333 downwards.
CGAGCATGCGGCCGCCGCCGCGGGCGACGCAGGTGAGTGGATCTTCCGAGACCACGACGGGCAGGCCGGTCTCTTCCATCAGCAGCTTGTCGATGTCGCGCAGCAGGGCGCCGCCGCCCGTCAGCACAATGCCGCGTTCGGCCACATCCGCGCCGAGTTCCGGCGGCGTCTGTTCGAGCGCGACCTTCACCGCACCGACGATGCCGGCCAGCGGTTCCTGCAGCGCTTCGAGGATTTCGTTCGAGTTGAGCGTGAAGCTGCGCGGCACGCCTTCGGAGAGGTTGCGGCCCTTCACGGAGATTTCATTGACCTGCTGGCCGGGGTAGGCCGAGCCGATCTCGATCTTGATCTTTTCCGCGGTCGCTTCGCCGATCAGGATGCCGTAGTTGCGACGCACGTAGTTGATGATGGCGTCGTCGAAGCGATCACCGCCGATGCGCACCGACGAGGCGTAGACGATGCCGTTCAGCGAGATGACCGCGACTTCGGAGGTGCCGCCGCCGATGTCGAGCACCATCGAGCCGCGGGCTTCATGCACCGGCAGTCCCGCGCCGACGGCCGCGGCCATCGGTTCTTCGATCAGTCGTACCCAGCGGGCGCCGGCGCCTTCGGCCGATTCCTGGATGGCGCGACGTTCGACCTGCGTCGAACCGTAGGGCACGCAGATCAGCACGCGCGGACTCGGACGCATCATGCGATTGCCGTGCACCTTCTCGATGAAGTACTGCAGCATCTTCTCGGTGACGGTGAAGTCGGCGATCACGCCGTCCTTCATCGGGCGGATGGCGGTGATGTGTCCCGGCGTGCGGCCGAGCATGTTCTTCGCTTCCTGGCCGACGGCTTCGATCTTCTTGCCGGCGCGGCCCGGTTCTTCGCGAATGGCGACGACCGACGGTTCGTTCAGAACGATGCCGCGACCGCGCACGTAGATCAGTGTGTTTGCCGTTCCGAGATCAATCGACAGGTCGTTCGAGAAGTAGCCGCGAAGGTTCTTGAACATGGTTGTTGTGCAGGCGAACGACGGTCGAAAAAGGTGCGGTACTCTAACAACGGGTAGGACTTTGCACAAGGCGAGGTGTATGATTGCGCGCGCTTTTTTCCGGGATTTTTCCCTGTTTTCTGATCCTCGCGGAAACCGTCAATGAGCCTTACCCGTAAAGACGTCGAGAACATCGCTCATCTCGCGCGGCTTGCGATCACCGACGCCGAGATGCCCGAGTACGTCGACCGCTTGTCGAAGATCCTCAACCTGGTCGAACAGCTCGATGCGGCCGACACGGCGAGCGTCGAACCGATGGCGCATCCGCTCAAGGACCAGGTGCAACGCATGCGC